>NZ_JARXXJ010000001.1:0-283714 GCF_029893935.1 Breznakia sp. PFB1-19 | reverse complement strand
CCTCCTTTCAATTGTCCCGAAACATAAAGTCACTTATATTATACCTTGTATCATCTGATTGCAACGAGGTGTTGCAATTAAAAAAATAATTGAGGGATTTTCACTCAAATACGCGAATTCGCTTGTTGTTTTAGATTTAGTGTGTTACAATCCAAGAGTAATGTAAGAAGTAGGTTGGCTTTAGAGTTTCAGTAATACCTCTTATTGTTATAGACAGGAGGTACAACTTAATGGAATCAGGTAAAGTAAAATTCTTCAACGAAGAAAAAGGATTTGGATTTATCACAACTGATGGTGGGAAAGATGTATTCGTACACTACTCAAACATCAACGCAGACGGGTTCAAAACTTTAAAAGAAGGTGACTACGTTCAATTTGACGTAGAAACTGACCCACGTGGTGATAAAGCTGTTAACGTTACATTAGTATAATTAACAATCTAGACGGTTCATAAGAATCGTCTTTTTTTAAGCAAAGAAGCAGTATTGGCATTTAGTCCAATACTGCTTCTTTGTGTTTTTGACGAATTCTTTCTTTGATCTTTTTTACTTTTTCATTGATGAAGTGTACAAATGCTTCCCCTTCACCTTTTTCATAGTAAGTCATTAATGCTTCATAGTATTCCATATCATAGGCACTTTTATCTGGTAAGTAATATGCATATCCATTTGCATAATTTACAACGATACAATCTTCACACTCTAATTTATTTGCTAGTGTGGAGAACATCTCAAATGGCATAAAGATAAAACTGATAGGTCCAAGAACGACAATCGCAAAATGAATTTCTTGTGTTGGTAAACCATCATCATGTTTGATTAAGTTACAAAACATGGTCTCCCCTTCCACAATACTTTGTAGAAAACGAATTTCCATAGGATCTTGTAAGTTATCGGCAATCGCTTGATCTAAATGCTTTTGCGCTTTATCGATTTGGTTTTGGCAAACTTCAAGTGGTGGCAATTCACGTTTTTTCATATCATACGAAAAATGAAGTGCATAAATTTCATCAAGTGGCACTTCACGAGCCTCCACTAGTGATTCTTTAATTGCTGTTGCTACTTTTTTACCTAAACGACGAACCTCTCTAGGAGTACTGCTTTTACGGGTAAAGCGTGTACTAATATTACCCGAAGGTCCATTTAAAAACATTTGGTTTTTGTATTCTGGTAAATGATGTGCAATTCCACCAACTAAATCTGAAGAAATCGCAGTACTTTCCGCACGTAAAATCGTAGGGTGTACAGGATAATGATACAACAAGATTGGATCTTTATCTTTACGTTCAAACTTAAATGTTGTCACTACATTATCAATTGGAATGTATGGATCATGACGACTTGCAGCAACCCCTTCTACTTCTTTTTGGGCTACTGAACAAGTAAACTCACTTAAATCCATAACTGCATTTTTTACAGCACTAATACTATTCACTGCTAGATGACGTAAAAAAGCCTCGTCTACTTCACCAAACAGGTCCTGTAAAGATTTCGATTCACACACTCCTTTTGGAGCAGAATGCGTATGTGTTGCAATAATTTGAATATCACTAAAGTTGTAAAGACGTACTTCCAACTCTCTTTTAAGTTCATTATAGAAATGATAATCTACTGCGACAATATCTAGAGTTAACCATAAATATTGTTTTTTATTTTCTTGAAACACCAATGCTTTTGCATAAAGTGGTGTATCGATTTTCGTTGATACACGCTTACCTAAAAAACCGGCTAATTCAATACCGACCTTTGGTGTAATATCAACTTGGGCAAAGCCTATTTTCATAACATTCACTTCCCTTCTCATCTTTTATTATACCTTTTTTTATACAGTAATGAAAGATAATGAAACTATTGTAACATCATTGTATGAAGTTTTCGTGAAGTTTCATACGTTTTCAGTAAAAATTAAAAGAGATGCATTATACATCTCTATCATTGAATATCATCTACATTATAAGGTGTCTCTTGATAAATAAAATTTAACCAGTTTTGATATAGTAAATTCGCATGTGCTCGCCATGTATAGTATGGCAAACGTTTTGGATCTTCACCAACAAAATAGTTATGAGGTTTTGCAGTCGCAAGACCTTTGTTTGCATCGCGAATATACTCTTTAGCAAGTGTATCTAAGTCATATTCTAAGTGCCCTAAAATAAAGAAGTTCTTTTCATCTTTACTCATTATCATATTTGAACCGACATCGCTCATTTTTGAAAGCACTGTAAGTGCATCACTATTTGATACTTGCACTTCATTGACTCCTGTATAGCGCGATTGTGGACAGTCAAATATTTCATCAAAACCACCAACCACAAAATGTTTTCCTACAAGTTCTTGTTTATAGATGCCAAATAGTTTTTCATCATAATCTACTTTTTCAATACCATAGTGATAATAAAGGCCTGCTTGTGCACCCCAACAAATATGTAAAGTACTTGTTACATTGTGTTTTGACCATTCCATCACTTCACATAGCTCGTCCCAGTAATCAACATCTTGAAATGCGTATTGTTCAACAGGTGCACCAGTAATAATCAAAGCATCATACTTTGTATTTTTCACATCAGCAAATCGTAAATAGTATTTATGCAAATGTGATATATCCGTATTCTTTGATGTGTGTGATTCCATTCTTAGAAAATCGACATCCACTTGTAAAGGTGTTTTACTGATTAAACGCAATAATTGAATTTCTGTTTCCACCTTTTTTGGCATTAAATTTACAATCAACAATTTTAAAGGTCGTATGTCTTGCGACATTGCTCGCTCATTGGATAAAGCGAAGATACTTTCCTGATCCAATGCTTTTTTTGCAGGAAAGTCATCATGTACATTAATTGGCAAAACTAAACTCCAACATGTGTAAGTGCTTGTTCAAGATCTGCAATAATATCATCTGCATTTTCTAGACCAATAGAAATACGCACTAGATTTGCAGGTATATTTGCAGCTTCTAATTCTTCATCACTTAATTGACGATGTGTTGCACTTGCTGGATGTAAGGCACAAGTTGCACTATCAGCAACATGAACTTCCATTTTGATTAGTTTCAAGTTATCCAATAATTTTGCAGCATCTTCACGCCCACCTTTAAGAATGATTGATAATACACCACTACAACCTTTTGGTAAGTATTTTTGTTGGAGGCTGTAGTATTTATTTGATGGTAAACCTGGATAGTTCACCGATTCAATTTTTTCATGATTTTCTAACCACGTTGCAACTTTACATGCATTTTCATAGTGACGGTCCATACGTAAGTGCAATGTGTCAATTCCTAGATTTAAGTAAAATGAATTTTGTGGTGCTGGTGTACATCCTAAATCACGCATCAACTGTGCAAGTGCTTTGGTAATATATGCTTGTTTACCAAATGCTTTTGTATAACTTAATCCATGATATGAAGGATCTGGTTCGCTAATTTGTGGGAATTTTCCATTGTCCCAGTTAAATGTTCCTCCATCGACAATACATCCACCAACAGCTACTGCATGACCATCAAGATATTTCGTTGTTGAGTGCGTTACAATATCTGCTCCAAATTTCAATGGATTACAGAAATATGGAGTAGGAAATGTATTATCCACAATTAACGGTACATCATGATCATGGGCTAACTTACTAAACTTATCAAAGTCTAATACACTCAATTGTGGGTTTGCCAATGTTTCAGCAAATACTGCTTTTGTATTGTCTTTAAGATATGTTTTTAGTTCATCTAATGGTAAATCTTGATCTACAAATGTTACTTCAATTCCCATTTTCTTTAATGTATGCGCAAATAGATTGTATGTTCCTCCATAGATGTTACTACTAGAAAGAATATGATCACCACTATGCGCTAAGTTTAAGATGGCAATAAAGCTTGCTGCTTGTCCACTACTTGTACATAGTGCCCCAACTCCACCTTCTAATTCAGCAATACGTTTTTCAACTGCTGCAGTTGTTGGGTTTGCAAGTCTCGTATAAAAGAAGCCAGGAACTTTTAAATCGAATAAATCACCAACATATTCTGTTGAATCATATGTAAATGTTGTGCTTTGCGTAATTGGTAAAACTCTAGGTTCTCCATTTTTCGCTTCATAGCCACTGTGTAATATTTTTGTTTCTACTTTCATGTGTAATCCCCCTTATAAAACAAAAAAATCTCTCATCCATAGGACGAAAGATTCGTGGTACCACCTATATTCGTATAGCTTTCACAAGACTATACCTCTTCGTGTTCTAACAAACACTATCGCTTTAACGGGCGAACCCGATATACATTTACAAATGCTCATGTATACAACTCCAAGACCATCTTCACTAATTATATCAATGTTCCTTTTCACCACCCAGAACTCTCTAAGAATGACGCCATTAGTTACTCTTCTTTTCTTCGTTTTTGTTTTTTACATTGTAACATATCACTTTTCAGTGTCAATCACGAAATGTATTTTTTTCTTGACAACTAATCAAGTGATTGCTTTCACTCACTTAAATGTTTCTCTATTTTTTCTATCCCTCAGGATTGTATTCTATATCTTCGTACCCTTGTTCTACATACCATTCTAAATAATCAAAGAAACCTTCATGACTCAATCCATATTCTCTATAATATTGGTTTACCCATGCTTCTGCTTCCTTCATGCTTTCAATTACTTCTTCATCACAATCAGTTTCTTCTGTTTCATAATCATATGTACAATATGTAATATCTATTTTCTTATTATTATATAATTCTGCTTCTTTAGCACGACTATTATCAATACTATCAAATATCACAATATTCTTATCCTCTTCATACCTATAATCAATCGAAAATTTTTTTTGCCCAGATCCACGGTATCGCCAATAATATATTCCCAAATCGTTTTTTGGATTGATAGTAACACTTATTGAAGTTGATCGAGTATTAATTGAATCAATTACTACTCCAGCTTTATCCATTTTCTCTTGGTATTTCTCTCCACTGAATGTTTGATTACATCCCATCAACATGCACATTACAACCAATATACTTAAGATTCTTTTGTTACTCATGCCCTGTTATCCCTCTTCTCACAGCACTCACTTAAGTACTTATCCACTTTTTTATCCTTCAGGATTGTATTCTATATCTTCGTATCCTTGTTCTACATACCATTCCAAGTAATCAAAGAAACCTTCATGGCTTAATCCATATTCTCTATAATATTGGTTTATCCACACTTCTGCCTCCTCCATACTTTTAATTACTTCTTCATCGCAATCAGTTTCTTCTGTTTCATAATCATATGTACAATATGTAACATCATTTTCCTTATTACTATATAATTCTGCTTCTTTAGTACTACTATTATCAAGACTATCAAATATTACAATTCTCTTATCGTCTTTGTACTCAAAACCAATTGTAATTGTTTTCTCTCCTACCCCTTGTGATAAACGTCTATAATATACTCCTAAATCGTTTTTTTGATTGAGAGTAATACTTATTGAAGTTGATCGAGTATTAATCGAATCAATTATGACTCCTGCTTTATCCATTTTCTCTTGGTATTTTTCTCCACTGAATGTTTGATTGCATCCCATCAGCATACACATTATAACCAATACACTCAAGATTCTTTTTCTTCTCATAGTATTACTCCCCTACTTTCTTATTCATAAAATTTTCAACTTCAATTACAATGTCTTCAATTTCATTCACATATTCTAAATCGTTATACAAATCGGCTACATCTACTTTAGGCAGTTTAATGTATAATGTCCCATTCTCATTTTCACTGTACTCACAACTAGACAAAGAATTACACATTTTCTTTATTTTACTAAAATCTCTCTCACCTATTTTACTTGTATCAACCCCATACGTTGCTATTGCATCTAACTTCTGATTATAA
This sequence comes from Breznakia sp. PFB1-19, assembly GCF_029893935.1. Lineage (NCBI taxonomy): Bacteria > Bacillati > Bacillota > Erysipelotrichia > Erysipelotrichales > Erysipelotrichaceae > Breznakia > Breznakia sp. PFB1-19. The sequence continues at coordinate 277,851 of NZ_JARXXJ010000001.1, read as the reverse complement.
TTCTCTACTGCTGTTCCTGTAGCTTCACTGAGAATAAACTGTGTCTTATCTTTCACTGTTATACACTTCAGATCAAATTCATCTACCAACCCTGAATTAAGTAATACATTTTCTTCTGTAAATCTTGAAGTACTTGTATACTTTCCGTTTTTATACTTTTCTATTTGCTTTGAATCAATTCCATACACATTCATAATATCGGATAATGCAATTGCACCATCTACCACAGTTAGTACTCCTATTTGATCCACAAATCCGACACCATAACTCATTAACCCCAGTAGAGTATCTACCCGATCCATCATTCGTTTATTTTCTACATAATCGATTATCATTTCTTTTTCTCCTAATCGACCATGTGATTTTACTTCAAATTCCACAGAATTGTCATTACCTGAATTTGAATACGATACTCCGGTAAGCAATCCTTTTCCATCTATCTCGTCATATGAAAATAGCGTTTCTGTTCCTAATATACCTCTTAGATCTAACACATAATCTAATTGTATGCTCATTTCCAACATTGCTTCTACTTTTACAAATCGTTTCGCATATTTTTCCCATTCGAAATCTTTGTTGTTTACATTTAGGATTCCTTCTTCTCGTAGTTTATGTTCACTCATAAAAAGTACTAATTGAAATAGTGGTGAAGGTGAATACCCATTCTTCACCTGCGATTTTTCCGTGTCATATATTTGTGTTATGTCATATGGCACATTATATCCATACGTCATAATTAATGGCATTTCACTTTCATCAATGCGAATGATAATATCCGTGATATTCTCGAATTCTTCGCGACTAACGTCACCAATATCTTTCTTGAGTATTCTTTCGATATACTTCTTTCCTTCTTCAGTCAATTTACCATCTACAGCAATGTATTTAGATAAATATGCGTCTTTCGACTCTTCTACCCATGATAAATCAACATCTGTAAACTGCAGTTTTTTAGTATCAAAACTTACATCCTTTACTACTTCGATTCCGCGCTTTAACTGTTGAATGTATATCTCTGTGTGATCATAATACTTATTTGCTTGTATGTCATAATCATAAAGATCATCTATCTTTCTTCTCAACACTCTTAAATTATATTGATATAGTTCTTCAATTCCTGCAGTAAACTGCATTGGCATACTTTCCAATTTTCTCAACATTCCGTTTATACTCATAATTATTGTCTCAATTTCTTCCTCATTAAGATATTGATCTCCGAGCATACATGTATATAGATTTTCAGTACTTCGATTTGATTGAATCAGTTCCTCACACAACCAAATATGAATCTGATATAAATTATAATACACACTCCGTATATAACGTTTATGAGCTGCAAATGCTTGTCCTTGTAATTCTTGATTCACACAAAAAGCATCAATCTCTTTCAATACAGATTGACTAGTTTCTTTCATTTCTCTTAATGCACTATTTAAATCACTGAATTGGTTTTGCATTTCTCTAAGATGGAAGGACTTCATTATCTGTTTCCTCCTCTTTACTTATTTCTCTTTCTATTTCTTCTAACTCTTGACTTACTTTATTCATTGCCCTTTTATGAATATCCAAGCTTTCCTTTGACATATTCCCACTGTCAGTCAAAGGAAATATCTCATAAAGATTTGCAAACAATTCATTGCTTTCCTTTAATAATTCTCTTAGTTCTTCAAGTTTCCCTTTTTGCATATACAACACCTCTTTATTATTCATTTTCCAATTTCTTCTCCAATCTTCGCATCAAGATTTTTAAAGCTTTTGGAAATAGTCTCTACTTTACCCATATCTCTTTTAAAGTAATTATGAATACTTTTGTGTATAGTAAAAGTTTCATTTGCTTGAAATGAAATTCTTTCTTGTGTAGATAGATTAGTAGCAGATGAATATTTTACTTGATTGATAGTTGTTTTTACTTTAGCTTGTAGTTTATTAAGAAAACTATTTATATACTTATGATTAACTCGCACTGACATTCTTTTCCCCTCATATCATTTAATTATATAATTATAACAGTTGAGATTTTTTCGTCAATGTTCGTTTACTTTACCTAAAATTCGCAAAATGTAGTATTTTTTTTATTTTCTACTTAATTTTACTTAGTGCACTTTCATTTACCCAAATGGAAACGGAACCATCATTCACTGGGAATTGAGCACGACCATCTTCTTCAATCACCAGTTTCTCACTACGATTTCCAAGACAATCCACAAAGGTATGACCAGCTTGCATTGCCCCAACACTCATGCGTTTACTTCCACCTTTTGCATTGGTTAAAACAATAGCAATTCCTGAATCTGGATGTTCCAAATCTCCATAACGAGTAAACCCAACAATATCTGGATCATCAAAATAATCCATTTGTGAGCCATACGCTAAACATTCACGCGCTTTGATAATGGTACGAATTGGTGTCTTTACTTCTCCTGTTTGTACATCAAATAAATCGGTGTAAAAAACACAAGGAATTCCTTCATCTCTAAGTAATATCAAACTATATGCCTGTAATTTAAACCATTCCTCTACCCAAGATTCTAAGCTTTGTCCTTGTTGAGTATCATGATTGTCAACAAAGGTAACCGCCCAATCATGTCTTGAAGCAAGTAAGGTTTGATCAAAGATTTTTCGCATATCGTATGTACCATTTGAACTGCTTGCATGGAATAAATTAAAGTGTAAAGGCACATCAAATAGATGCATCATTCCACCACATGAATCTAAGTAATTTTCCAAACGTTCAACTTCTCCATTCCAGTATTCACCTACTGCAAATAGTTCACGTCCAGCTTCTTCATTTCGTTTTTTTAACCAATCGATAAAAAATGAAAATTGAATGTGTTTGACTGCATCAATGCGAAATCCATCCACATGAGTTTGTTCAAGATACCAACGCCCCCATAAATCTAGTTGTTCCACCGTTTCTTTGTAGTCCATATCCAAATCGGCACCCATTAAATAATCATAGTTTCCATTGTCGTGGTCAACTTCACTTTCCCACTGTTTTCCTTCAAATCCCCAAATAGCATTATTTCCTGTGCGTTCATCATGATTCACACCTTTAAAGTTTTTCCATGTCCATGTGTAATCATTATACTTTTGCTGGCGATTTGGAAAAGTAAATTTCGTCCACGCAAGAATACTTTCTGGTTGACTGATAACTTTGTTTCGATTGTTGTCGGCAAAACGTAAGGCTTCTACTTCTTCGGTTTCGTCTGCTCCTAAGAAGTGATCAAAAACAATATCGGCATATACTTGAACATCGCAATAATGAAATGTATCAATAAGGTCATGATATTCTTGTTTCGTTCCATATTTTGTTGGTATACTTCCTTTTTGATCAAATTCACCTAAATCATATAAGTCATAGGTTCCATATCCTACATCTTCGATTCCTTGTGCCCCTTTATATGCTGGCGGTAACCATACACCTGTAATTCCCGCTTCTTTGATCGTATTTGCTTTATCCGCTAAAAAACGCCAATGACTCGCATCGGCTTTTATATACCATTCAAATCCCTGTAAAATTGTTTTGTTTCTCTTCATATTCCCTCATTCTTCGTTTCCTATTATACCCTTTTTTTGACACTAACAAAACTCTAAAGCAAGAGGATATCCATCATAATCAAACTAGAGGGCTAATTCGTAACTTATATCAATGCGACGTTTTATTTCCTCAATAGATACAGAGTCATCAAGAATTATCGTATACCAATGTTTCTTATTCATGTGATAACCAATATGATATCGCTTATAATCAATCAAGTGTTCTAATTCCTCTGGTTTTGCACGCAACCCAATAATTTCTACTTTTTTTGTATCTGCTAGTCCAAGTTTTTGTTTAGAAATACGCATCATTGTTCCAAACCATTTATTACTATCTGCACGACGTAATATCGCATTATCAGAAAACTTCTCCCATAGAAATTCAAGTTCTGCATGATACATTTCACGAACATAATGTAGAATGTCTTGGGCTTGTTGACTATGAAAGATTCCTTGTTCAAAACATGCTTCTTTGATTGCAATAAGCACTGCTTCATATTCACTACGAACCGTGGCAATAAATGCACCACCTTCAATGTTTGCTTCATGTAGGTGATATGGTTCATGTGTATCTACATCGATCAGTTTGGTTTGTACATGACCTTCTATATCAATTTCTACTTCCATTATAAATTGTTCATTTACAATTTTCGTAGTGTATACAAATCTTGAATTTGATTGCACAAATCCATATGGTTCTAATGTATCAAAATTAACTTGTTCATTTTCAAAAATGTAATCGACTCGTTTCATGTATCTATCATATCATGTAGACAGTCACTTGCGTATAAGAAAAGCATGTGCAAGCACATGCTAGAGTTTGTATTTTATACTAAGTTGACCAAGTACTTGGTTTACTTTTGAAAATAGTATTAGCATAATCATAAAATTGGCAATTCCGTGAATTACATCGTATGGAATTCCACGCACATAATATGCAATTCCTGTTTCAAATGACATCATAAAGTATGGAATCGAAAACAAGAAACCAAAACTTAAACCAAATAGTCCGCTAAAAAATGCCCAACGATATTCATCCGTACATATCTTTTTACACAATTTCGTTATACAAACAAGTCCTGGCCAAACCATGAAATAAACAGGTGTCCAAGTTCCTACTCCATAGAGAATCATTTGCAAAAAGCAAAAGAGCACGCTTATAAATAAACATCCACGTAGTTGAAAATGTAACGCATACATAATCAGTAGAAAGCTCACCAATTCGACATTTGGTAGAAAAGCTAACATCTCTTTGGAAACAACAAGTAAAGCTGCACACATTGTGTAAATGACAATACTTTGTACATTACGCATGCTATTCAAAAGCCATTAAAGTAAATGTAAAGGCATCGTTATCAACGATATTTAAATCTTCAGCTGATGGGCAAAAATCCGCTTTTGTACATTGTTCATTTGTATCTGATGTATAAGTCCAAAATGTATTGGCAGTTTTATCTTCTTTATACATTTTTGAGCCACCCATTCCCGTAATATACATTCCATAGTCACTGTTTGTATAGTCTAGTTTAATGGTTTTTTCATCCTTCAATTCTTTTAGTAAATCAGCAAGTGAACTTGCATTAGTTTTTACTTGTTCATTGAAGACTTCTTTGTCATCAGCAACAATTACGACTTGCACTGTTTTTTTACTATCATCTTTGTTGAGTTCGCGATATCCATAGATTCCACCTACAACAGCAAGTAGTAAAACAAGTGCTCCAACTATCAATTTTGTTTTTTTATTCATCTATCTCTCTCTTTCCTTGCTTCAACCCTAGAAAACAATTATAAACATTAGACAATGGCAGGTCTTCTGACTCTACTTCAACAAGTATATCCCTTCCCATGGATTCCACAGTGGTTTGATATACTTTCCATATTACAGCTGCTAGGACAGTTGTAGATTTTCACTACATTCCCTATTCTCCATCTTTAGGATGGCACCATTGAATATAAATTGACATTGATTATTATAGCATGCCAGTCAAGCAATTCGACACCTTCATATAAACAAAAAAAGGATATGGCACGATAATCCATATCTCTTTTGCTTTATCCGATAATTTTTTTCACAATTTTGACTGTAGCCATAGCATCCACACCATAATAGTCAGCATGAATCTCATCTGCGATTTCCTGCGTTAAGACTGCCCCACCAACCATTATTGGACAAACCTCATCATATTGACGTAAGGCTTCAATGGTTTTCTTCATTGAAACAACAGTTGTTGTCATCAATGCAGATAATCCTATTGCTTTTGGCTTATATTTCAAAAATGCATCAACTACACTTTGCACTGGAACATTTTTTCCTAAATCGATGACTTCATAGCCATACGATTCCAATACAACTTTCACAATATTCTTACCAATATCATGAATATCACCTTCCACTGTAGCCATTATAATAGGCCCTTTTTTTGTTGCTGAGCTTCCTTGCATTCTACTTTGGAGTACTTCAAAAGCTACTTTCGTTGTTTCTGCTGATTGAATGAGTTGTGGCAAGAAGATCTTTCCACTTTCATAATCATCACCTACTTGATTTAAAGCAGGAATTACAATATCTTGGACGATATCGAGTGGTTGTTTAGTTTCTAATTCTTGTGTAGCTAATGTATGCACTTCATCTTTTAAGCCGCGTTTTATTGCTTCATATAGTGACATTTGATCAAAACTTTGTGTTGTATTTGTATGATGTTGAATCACTTTCTTTTCGACAGTCACATTTGCTTGATGTGCAATGTACTTTGTACTATCCACATCTTGATTTGTGATTACATTGAATGCATCAATGGTTGACATCAATTCAAAATCCAGCGGATTAATAATTGGCAAATCTAGACCTGCTTGCATCGCCATCGTAAGGAACGTACGGTTTAATAATGGACGATTCGGCAAACCAAAAGATACATTACTTACACCTAGTACCGTGTGATATCCAAGCTCTTTTACCATTTGTAGAGCTCGTAGTGTTTCTTGCACTTCTTTTTGTTGAGCACTTGCAGTTAAAGTTAAACAATCAATAATTACATCTTTAGGATGAATTCCATAAGCTACTGCTTGTTTTATCATATCCTTAGCTATTTGAACACGTTCACTAGCTAATAGCGGAATTTGATCAGCAAGAGTTAAACCAATAACTACTCCACCATACTTCTTAGCAATCGGTAGTATACTATGCATTACTTCTGGTTTCGCATTAATCGAGTTAATTAGTGGTCGTCCATTGTAATAGCGACACGCTTTTTCTAGCGCTTCGGGTGAAGAACTATCCATCTGTAGTGGTAAATTAATCACTTCTTGAATCATTTTCACCACTTTTGTCATGACTTGGCTTTCATCGATACCTGGCACTCCGACATTTACATCAAGAATATCTGCACCAGCTTCTTGTTGGTGAATGGCTTCACGTAATACTTCATCATATTTTTCATCTAGTAGTGCTTGTTTTAACTTTTTCTTTCCCGTAGGATTCAAACGTTCTCCACATACAATTACCTGGTTATTAAAAGTAACCGTTTTACTACCACTAGATACTCTTGTTTTCTTCTTAGCAGGTGTAAAATGCAATCCTAACTCACTTGCTTTTTTTGCTTCTTGAATAAATGCAGGTGTTGTTCCACAACAACCACCAATGATACTGACTCCCATTTCTACAAACTTTTGGACATACATTGCATATTCTTCACTTGTTAAATGATAATGCGTTTCTCCATGTTCTAAGCATGGTAAACCAGCATTTGGTTGTACAATCATTGGAATTCTAGCAACTGCTAAAATTTCTTTGACAATCGGTAATAGTTCTTTAGGACCAAGTGAGCAGTTTACACCAAGTACATCTGCACCTAAACCTTCTACGATATTCACAAATGATAATGGATCTGTTCCGGTTAATGAACGTCCATTTGCTTCAAAGGTCATAGATACAATAATTGGTAAATCACACGTTTCCTTGATTGCTAGTATTGCTGCTTTGATTTCATAAATATCAGTCATTGTTTCCACAATAAATGCATCTACTCTATCTTTAGCAAGTTCTACTTGTACTTTGAATTGTTCGTAAGCTTCATCAAATGATAATGTTCCCATTGGTTCTAATAATTGTCCAATCGGTCCCATATCATAGGCGATATACACTTCACGATTTACACCTATCTTTGCTTGATTTGCATTATCAATTGCATGTGTAATCAAATCTTCTAATTCATACAAGCTGTCTGCCATCTTATAAGGCGAACAACCAAATGTATTTGTACTAATAAAATCAGCACCTGCATCAAGGTATGACTTGTGAATACGAATCATATCCTCTTTACGGGTGATGTTGTATTCTTCAGGAATGTCTCCAGCTTTTAAGCCAATGTTTTGCAGTTGGGTACCCATCGCCCCATCAAAAACGAGAACTCTCTTCTTTAACTGTTCTAGTAACATGTGCTCCCCCTTTTCAAATACTCGCAGTGTTCTTTTTGTGTGCAGCTTTTACACGTCTTCTTTTGTTTATCCATATGTAAACCTACAAATCCAGTCATACTTTTCATTGGCACAAATAAACTGGATGCATCTAATGAAACCCCAATCTTTTTATGCAAATTCATAAGTTTGCATAACTGTTGATTTAATTCTAATGGTATATCACCATACCCAGGTGCATAGCGAAAACTATGATCTTTGCCAAACACTTCATCTTCATATGCATCGCAACAAGCTTCCACATAAGCAGAAGCAACTGCATCAAAAACTACAGCTTTTTGCATATCAAGTGAATGATAATATCGAGTTCTACTATCAATTTTGCTTCCTAAAGTACAAGCGATAATCGCAATTTCTTTGCATGAACCTAATGCTTCAATTAAGTCATTTGCATCTACACGTAAATCAAAGGCACTTAAAATAAAAGGTGCTTGTAACTCACTAATCACATACGTTGCTTTAAAGTGTGAAAGCTCTTTTACTTCTTTCTCGCATGCATCTAATAGTTCAAGAAATGTATCACTCAATTCTTGATTACTATACCCTAAGTATTTTAATGCAGTTTGTTTAATCATAATGATAAAAATCTTTCAGGATATTTGGAATTTGCGCAAAGATACTTTTGGCAATTTCTGGTCGATTCATTGTGTAAATATGAAGTCCATCTACACCATTCGCAATTAAGTCAATGATTTGATTTACAGCAAAACTAATTCCCACTTCTTGCATTGCATCATCGTTGTAATAGTACTTTTCAATTCGTGTAGATAATTCATAAGGTACAGTACATCCACACATTCTTGTTGTTCGTAAAAGTTGTTTTGCATTTAAGGCAGGCATAATTCCCGCAAGAATTGGTACATCAATACCAATTTTACGTGCTTCACGTACTAAGCGATAGTAATAGTTATTGTCATAGAAAATCTGTGTAATTACAAACTTTGCACCTGCATCTACTTTTGCCTTCAACGCTTTTAAATCATTTTCAAAACAATCTGCTTCTTGATGCACTTCAGGATAACAAGCACCAGCCAAACAAAAATCATTTGGAAATGTTTCTTGAATGTGTTCAATCAAATCTGTTGCATATGAAAACTGTTTTGGACATACAACACGATCATCTAAAGGCATATCTCCACGTAATGCCAATATATTATCTACATTACTTTCTTTAAGCTTCATACAAAAATCATTTACATCTTCTTTTGTTGAAACGATACTCGTAAGATGTGCCATCGGTTCGATTCCATAGGTGTTTTTAATCATATCCGCAATTTCTAAAGTTTTACCAATAGTAGAACCACCAGAACCATAGGTTACAGAAATAAAATCCGGATCCAAATCTTTTAGTGCTTCAACCGTTTGATAAATACTTGAAATATCTCCACTTTTATTCTTTGGTGGAAAGATTTCAAATGATAATGTTTTCTTCTTTTTTAATATTTGATCGATATGCATAACGTGTCCCCCTATTACAATTTTGTTTATTATAGCATAAACAATTCTAAATATAGTTATAAAAACAAAGAAAAACACCAGACCAAAATCTGATGTTTTCTTCCATTCATCCATACATATATAGCTGTTGTACATATCTAACTACTGCTTATTGTTATTGCTTGCTATCTTTTTTGATAAAATACGTGCCAAGTATAATTCCACTTACTAACATAAGTAATATAAGTACATATGTTTGTGTATGATCCATCGTATCTACAGCAGCATGAACCGTACTACTATTTTCTGGTTTTGTTTTTGTATCTTCTGTTGGTGTTTCTGGTGTTTCTGGTTGTTTGATTTGTTCATCTGTTTTCTTTGTTTTCTTAATTGTATAACTATCAAACACAGCTAGTGAATCTGTACGATAGGATTCCATAGTAAAGGTATCTTTTGTAAATGAAAGATGCATAAATACTGGAACTTTATATTGTGCAGAAAATGCAAGATATTCATATCCGCCAGCAACTAAATCATAGTACTTTGAACCAGTTGATGAACTTGTTGTTAGATAGAGTGTTCCTTCTGGATCTTGCACTTGTGTTTGTCCAACATACTCTTCCATTACTTCGAATTCTTTCATGAGTTCACTTCTTGCATAACAGTGATCATGTCCCATTAAAACAACATCAATTTCATGTCGATCAAAAGCAGGTACAAGTGTTTCTCTTCGTAATGGTACATCTTTATTTGTAGATTGTTTTCCAGCTGCATAGATGGAATTATGGAACATGACAACTTTCCAATCAAATGTTTGATCCTTAGTTTCTTCCATTACTGCATCCATGAATGCAACATGTTCTAAATCATTTGCTGAACTTGTATTTAAAACCATATACAGCACATTTCCATATACAAAATAGTAATCACTATTCGCTACTGTTTTCCCATAAGACGAAGCATTTGGTTCATTGAAATGTGAACCATAATTAGATGCAATATCATGATTTCCTACAGCAGTTGCTGTTGGTAGTGTTTGTAGGATTTCTGTTGAAAAATATCCATCATACTCCCCTTCTTTTGTTGCTACGTCAACAAAATCTCCTGTATTAATAATGAAACTAAGATTTGGAAATAATGAGGTAGCCTTTGTTAATGTATCATTCCAAGCATGTTTATCAGTCAATACTGTACCCGTTCCGATTTGAGGATCTGATACAAATAAAACCTCATAACCACTTTGTATATCTTTTGTTTGCAGCTTATATACTTTTGAAAAACCTTCATCATTTCCTACCCGATAGACATAATTCTTTCCAGGTGCAATTGTTGTATAGACTGCTTTATTTGAGTAATAATGTTGATCTGTAAATTTGGTATACGCTAATGTTGGACTACTAGCCGCAATAGATGTCGCACGCTCTAATGGGAATGTAACATTTGGATCATCACCTTCAGCGATTTGTAAATATCCTTGTGCATTTGAACGTGAATACCATGCAACATTCAGCTCATTTTCAGATGCACCTGTGTTTAATGCAACACTTTTTATCGCATCACTTTCTGGCAAAATATCTGTTGCCGGATTTAGACGAAATGACAACAACTCAAAATATGCATCTGTATCATTTTCATCACTTGTATGTAGTTCAACCGCTATGGTTATATCGCGGTAACGATTTCCATCAGCATCCACATAATATACCGTGTTTTCTTCATCTACGACTTTTTGATTTTCTCGCTCGGTGCCATCTACATATTGATAGTCACCTGCAATTCCACCATTTTTAAAGCTTGTTGTATCTTCAATTAGAAATGCTTCTTCCTTATAGCCATCAACAACTTTATCCTGACAACCATATGAAAGATTTGTTTTATAGTTTGAAGTAGGTATGTTAAACCATGAGTCTACTGGTTTTCCATTAATGTACATAATCATCGCATCATTGTAGCGTACTGCACCACTAATGGTGTACACTTCATTTGCTAAATCTTCACGTACACGAAATGTATGACGGAAGAAATATGTCGAACCAACAAGTTCTCCTTCTCTTTTTTCTAGAATTTGTCCGTTAGTAGATGCATCAGTCGAAAAAAGCGATCCTTGATAGTCTTTCCATCCATCTTCTTCAAATTGTAAATAGACTTCTCCATCCCAATCATGCCATGTTGTAGGATAACTCCATCCATTTCTTTTATTCCAACTTTCAAACCATGTCCCAGTGTTTGGATCACTAAAATCATCCAAATATTTCCATTGCATATCATTCGTTACCAATTCTAAATTATCAACAGATGTAATTGTTGATTCTGCTGCACTCACTTTTGATTGTTCAACGTTTAAAACAAGCGAACCGCTAGCTAATAACACAAAAGCGATAATACTAATCCCTATTTTCTTAAACATTTGTTTCTCCTTTATTTTTATGAATCTCCCCGAATTTTTTTCCCCTAAAGAGTTCACCCAAAAGAAGTTTTTATGTAGTAATCGTTTTTCGATCTTTTTTTGTGATTGTTTGTAATGTGAATTGTAGAACGGGACCAATGCATATAATCCCACTAATAGGACCTAAGCCAACCGTTCCACCTAGTAGAAAACCAATCACACATAAGATTACATCACATCCACTTTTACTTAACCAAATTGGAATTCCTAGTTTATTGGATAATCCACCGATAATTGCATCATAACTCGACCGTCCCATATTGGCACTCACATAAACACCTAAGCCAATTCCAATACAAACAATACCGAGTCCCATCGCTACAAGATGTGGCAAGGCATATAACGTTTGCCAACCATATAGAATGGTTGCATCTAGTGTAATTGAAGCAATCACAGGTGATGCAATCGTTCCAATCCCTAATTGCTCACGATAGAAAATAAATGCGAGTGGTATCCAAATAAAATAAAATAAAACTGTCGCATTTCCAATACTCGTACCAATTAAGATACTCACACCTTCTGAGAACACAGAAATTGCATCTCCTCCTTGGGTAGAACATATCGCAAGTGCAATTCCAAAACCTAAGATAATTGAACCTACAATCATACGTATAATACGTCTACCTACATATTCATCATTCATGATTTGCACCTTCTGTTTTCTGTAAGTGCTTTATATTTTTATATTTCATATTTCCTCCAATGAATTAGGTCACGACATAACTAATTCTTTTATTGTTTTGATGTCGCGGTTTTAAAAAAAGCCAGCTAGAAAACCTAGCTAGCTTTTCTAAGTTACCTTTTGGTATACTTATGAAATTTCAAACTATATCGGTCTTGTTTGAATCTTTTTATTAATTTTATTCTACGTACGTTGTGTCACCGATAACATCAACTGTGTACTTTCCATCTTTGTATTTCAGTACAGTAACACTGCAGTTTGCAATTTTTTCACCATTATACTCACCTGGTGCAATCGCTTCTAAAATTAGTGGAATAATTCCTCCTGATGAGACAATCAGTACATTACTTCCATCATCTCCAACTGACTCCATCATTAATTCCATTGCTTTTGCTCCACGTTCTTTAACTTGTTGCGCAGTTTCTGCAGTTTGTGAAGGATCTACTTCTGCAATTTTACTTGCTAGTTCTTCTGCAGTCATCGTTTCTTGAATGAAATCCCAAAGTGCATCACTTTCTGTTGGGTATTCGACACCAAGTGTTTCTACTACTGCTAGATTCATTGTGTCATTTGATCCACCTTCAAAGCTACCATAATTCTTCTCTCTAAATTCTAAGAGTTCAGTAATCGATGGAATCTCATTTGTATTCTCAGACAAAATATACTGTGCAGTACTTCTTTGTCTACCTAAATCACTTGAAAATGCATGACTAAATGCAACATCCTTTAATCCAACACCTACTTTTTTAGCTTGTTCTACTCCGACATCAGTAAGTGGAGAATCACTCCATCCTTGTACTTGATTGTTTGTATTGAACCAAGTTTTTCCATGTCGAACTAAATAAATTGTAATTTCTTTTGACTCTTGCTTTTCTGCTTCTTCTTTATTTGCGCTTGTATTACATGCAGCCATTCCTACAAGTAATACAATGCTTAGTATCACTTTACATATTTTTTTCATATTCCCTCATATATTCGATCAATTCTAATTTTCTATTATTTACGAACTGTTTTAATCTAAATCTGTTCCATCTGAAGCAATGACTTTTTTATACCAATAGAATGAATCTTTACGAATTCGTTTACATTCTTTTGGATCTTCATCTGTACGATCTACATAAATCAACCCATAACGTTTTTTGTATCCGTTACTTGTTGATAATAGATCTAATGCTGACCATGGCATGTATCCAAGTACTTCTACACCTTTATCCATTGCACGTTTTGTTGCTTGAATATGTGCTCTTAAGTAGTCAATACGGTAATCATCATGAATCTTTCCATCTTCAGTTAAATCATCATATGCTCCAAGTCCATTTTCGGTAATCATAAATGGTACTTTGTATCTTGTGTATAAATCACGGTATACATATTCAAGTCCAATTGGATCAATCGCCCAATCCCAAGCAGTTGTATCTAATTCTGGGTTTGGACACATTTGGTAGAACCCTGGATGTGTTTCGAATCCTGACATATCCCCTTTTTTCCCTGTAAGGTTATATCCAGACCATGAACGTTCTGCACCTTCTGGACATGCATGTGCACATTGTGAATCATAGTAGTTAATGGCAAAGAAATCTGAGATGTTTGCTCTAAACAATTCTTCATCTCCTTCTTCAATAACTGGAGCCAGTCCATTTTCTTGAAGATATGTTAGTGGAGCCACTGTATAATATCCTTTAAAATAAACATCTAAGTAGTATGAGTTACGTAAATCATTTGCATTCAATGCAGCAATTTGATCTTCCGGCTTACATGTTCTTGCATAAATTGGTGAATATCCAAGTGCTGGACCTGCAAGTGCTCCAACCTCATGTGCGTATTTTACTGCAATCGCTTGACATAAATTCATATGGTGATTAATTTGATAGCGTAATTGATTTTGATTTTGGTACTCTTCAGGTACATAACATTTTTGTGTCCAGTATTGAACGATAATACTTTGCTCGTTAATTGTTACCCAATATTTAATGTCATCTTTGAATTCATTAATAATGAATTTTGCATAAATTTCAAAATCTTTAACTACTTCCCTAGATAACCAACCATTGTACTTTTCAACAAGTGCCCATGGCAAATCATAATGATATAGCGTTGGAATTGGTTCAATCCCGTTATCTTTACACTCTTTAATTAGATCGCGATAGAAATCGACTCCTGCTTGATTGACTTCATCTCCTCCATTTGGAAAAATACGAGTCCAAGCAATGGAAAAACGATAACTTGTAAATCCCATTTCTTTAAACAATGCGATATCTTCTTTATATTTATGATAATGGTCACTAGCAATACTAGCATCCGCAAAACCATATGCTTTATGTCTTTCTGCATTAATCACATCTTGTTGTGAAAGGCCTTTACCGTCCTCATTTGCTGCACCTTCTACTTGATATGCACTCGTTGCAGCTCCCCAAAGAAAATCTTTAGGAAATCCTTCTAATTTACTCATTTATATTGCCTCCATGTTTCTTAATTTTTGCAGCATTTGTGATACATCACTTCAAACATATCAATCATTTCATTGGCCATATTATTTTCACTCATAATGGTCATCAATGTATCTTGTGCGTGGTTAAATAATAAGCTTGGTTCATACACCATTCCACGTGTTTCGTTTTGAATCACTTCCGTTTGGCTTTGATGCGCCAAGCGGATACATTCCTTTGCTTCAACTAGACTTTTTCTTGCTGCTTCAAAATCTAATTCTTTACCATGTTTCAATGCTTCTTGAATTTTGATACGTGCATCTCCTGCATGTAAAATAATCTGCATTGCAACACTGATTAATTCATTTTCTTTCATTTGTTCACTCATACCCTATGCCCTTCTTCCGTTACATGTTTGCTTTTTCTGTCACTGCCTCTGCTGTTTCAGCCGCAATACATTGTTTTTCATATACTTTGTAGAATGGATACCATGTTAATCCATAAATCACACATAATACGACATACCAGATAATTGCACGTAAATCTCCATTTGTTACTAAGACAGAGTTGATTGGTGCTGGTACTTGTGCAATTTGCATTAATTGATCTGGAATATTTAGTAATCCACTACTCATCGCAAACCAAATCACAATTGGTCCAGTAATTGAGTTAATCCACATTGGTAACATCAATAATGGGTTAAATACAATTGGTGCTCCAAACACAAGTGGTTCATTAATGTTGAATAATGAAGGTCCAATACAAATACGACCCATTGTTTTTAATTTCTTTGATTTTGAGAATAACATGAAGAAGTTAAGCATTAACGTTGCTCCAGTTCCTCCCATCATAATAAGTGCTAATGTATATACTGTTTCGTTAGTTACGATGTTTGTTGCTGCACCACCAGCTGCAACAGCTGCAATATTTGCATTGATTCCAGCCATGAAAATTGGTGTTTGTACTGCTGAGAATAGCCAAGTTGAAATCCCCATTGTATAGAAGAATGCAGGCACAAATACCAACAGAATAAGTCCTGGTAATGTTTGTCCAAACGCTTGTAGTGGTAAAAAGAAATCTTCTAATGCTTGATATACGTCAATTTGTAGTACAACTGTTAAAATCATTCCTAATCCCAATGTTGCAATAATAGGAATTACCGTATTGATCCATTCTGATACGAAATCTGGTAATGTTACATTATTCTCTAGTACATGTAGTTTTGCATATAAATTAAATACGATAGCTACAACATTTCCTGAAACCATCCCTGTTAGGATACTCGATGGTCCCAAACGATCCATTAGGTTTGTTCCTTCAGGTGCTGCTGCTGTACAAAACATAAACATTAAACAAACAGATACAATCCCAACATTTACACTGTAATGTGATAAATCTTTTTTCTCCATTAATTGGTATCCCATCATAAATGCTGTAATCATACCAATTAAGAAGAAACTGTATGTTGATATTGGACCTAAGTCTGGTAAGAAGTCCAGATATCCTTTAAATACGTTGTAGAAGAAAATTACCGATCCTGTAAGAATAAACGGTAAAATCTTTTGCATTGCGCTTGAAATCCCACTAATCCATGGTTTACTAAATAGTTTATTAGCTGCTGGCGCAAATGAATTTGCTAACCAATCCATAAATTTTTTCATTTTCTAATTCTCCTTTTAAACTTTTCTTAAGTTTCTGTTATCTCTTACAATCGTATTTATGCTATACTTTCGTAAAGAGATATTCGCGTGTCTCTTGGAGTTAAGCTATCGCTTAGCTCTTTTTATTTTTATTCAATTGTTTGTATTGCCAAATCCAACAATGCTTCCCCATTCAAACCTGCATAAATATCTTGTGGAATTACGACTACAGGAATATTATATGGTGCTGCCATTTGTTCGAAGTTTTCTAATCGTGATGCGTAATGTGGTCCAACAAATAAGATATCAATAGATTTAAGATATGCACCTACTTCACTTTCCGCTCTTGCATCAACTGTAGCCGCAATTTTTCTTTTCTTTGCTGCTTGTCGTGTCTTTTGTGCTAAAAACCCACTCGACATACCTGCACCACAGCATAACAATACTTTCATTTCATTCATGATGTTCACCTCCTTGTGCTTTTGTCACCCTCATTATCTAAAAATTGATTTTTTTGTTCAACTTAACTTTTGCACCACCTAGTGCAAATCATGTTATGCAAACACATAATACACATCATAACTCACTGTTTTTGTGTATATTTTGGTTTTATGCAGGAATCGTGAAGTGTATATGTTATGATGAAATTACAAATTTGCACCACCTGGTGCAAATAACGGATTGATGTAGAAACTAAAGATTTCTATAATAAAGTAAAGGAAACCACGAGGGGACATAATGAATAAAAAATATGTAGATGTAATTGAACTTCTTTATAATAAAAACACTTCAGTTACCAGCAAAGAAATTGCAAATAGTCTAGGTATTTCTGTGCGTACTGTAAAAAATTATGTAAGTGCAATTAACCTTGAACATGGTGAGTCACTCATTTATTCTTCAAACAATGGGTATCAAATCAATCGAAGTTCATGTGCTAAATACTTGGAAAAGGATACGTCATATATACCGCAAACAAGTGAAGAACGTTCTTTTGAAATTATTAAACGTATTTTAATCGAACATTGTCTACAACTTAATATTTATGATCTATCAGAAGATTTGTTTGTAAGTTATTCAACAATTAAAAAAGATATCTCTCGAATGAATCATACATTCTCTAATTTTCATGTAGAATTTGTGATTGTAAACGATACGATTCAAATTGTTGGAAAAGAGAAAAACAAACGAAAATTAGTAAGTTATGTACTATACGAAGAAACAAATAAGAATTTTATGAATACGGAGATTATCTCTAATAGTTTTGATACTTTACCAATTGAGCGTATCAACCACATCATTGTCTCGACCTTCGAAAAGTATAATTATTACATCAATGACTTTTCTCGTGTAAACTTACTTTTGCATTTTGCAATTATTATCGATCGAATTTTATCTGGTCACTCTATGGATGTACAAAATGAGAGTTTTCAAATTGATGATGAGAATGAGCGTTCTTTAGTCAATGAACTATGTCATACCTTTGAAAACGAATTCCACATATCTTTCGAGACTAGTGAAAGATATGAAGTCTATATGTTATTTAAAACCAATGCAAACTACTCACTTCCAACCAATGATGAGACATTGCATAAAATTATCGGATCGGATATTTTGTCACTTGCAAAACGTATTGTTGAGAAAATTAATGACTATTACTTTATCAACTTGGATAATGAAAACTTTGTGACACCGTTCGCTTTACACCTTAAAAATTTAATTTTACGTGCATCGAATAAACAATACACAAAAAACCCAATGGCTGAAAGTATTAAGAGCAGTTGTCCAACGGTCTATGATATTGCAATCTTGATGGCAGTAGAAATTCAAAACCAATTCCATGTAGATATTAACGAAGATGAAATTGCCTTTTTAGCATTGCATGTTGGTGCAGAAATTGAGCGACAAAAAGTAAATGATTCTAAATTAAAAGTTATTCTAATTTGTCCAAACTATATGAAAATTGCAGGCCAACTATACAATGATTTACTTATTAGTTTTGGAAATCAAATTGATATCGTAAAAACAATCAATGCTGAAGAAGAACTTCATAAATATAGTTTTGATATGTGTATTACCGTTGTAAAAATTAATGCACCTATTTGGCAAGAAGTTGTTCTTATTCCACCATTTATTAAACAACCAGAGAAAAATGATATTTATGCAGCAATCCACAAAGTGCAAATTGACAAGCAAAACTGGATTTTAAAAAATGAATTTCATCGCTTTTTCTCTAAAGACTTATTCTTGGTTGATCCGGAGTTCAAGGATAAAAATGAACTCATCAACATTATGAGTGATGCATTAATTGAACTAAATTATGTACCAGAAGATTATACTGAAAAAATCTTCGCAAGAGAAAATGCTGCTTCTACCATCTTTGGGAACATTGCAATTCCACATGCTATGAAAATGGAAGCATTTAAAACCTGTGTTTATGTTTGTGTTTCAAAAAAAGGAATTGATTGGGGTACACAAAAAGCAAATGTAATCTTACTTATTGCAATCAATAAAACAGACTCTAGAATATTCCATGAACTTTATGAAGCACTTATTGGTTTATTCAGTCGTGAGGAAGTTGTCAATCTTGCAAAGAATTGCACAACCTTCGATGAATTTGAAAAGCTAATTTATGAACAAATCAATATGTAAAGGAAATCACAATGAAAGATCAAAAATATATATTTATCGATATTGATGGAACGCTTTTCCATCAAAGTGTGGGAATCCCACAAACTGCAAAAAGTGCAATCGAAATTGCACACAAACACGGACATCAATTATTTATTTGTACTGGACGCCCATTACAGGAAGTTGATGAAACATTTCGTCAACTTCCTTTTAAGGGAATCATCGCATCAAGTGGCTCTATTATCGAAATAGATAACGAAATACTTCAAGTTCATACTATTGATGAAGCTGATGCTAAACAAATGATTGCATCAATTGAAGCACTGCAAGTAAGCTACAAAGTGGATACACCAAACTTCTGCTTTATGGATACCTTTGTATTTGATAATTTCAAAACAATGTTATTACATGAATTATCATATGATGAAGATGAAGTATTAGCGTATATGGAGCGTACTGGTATGGTTTTACTTGATCAAATGACTGCAGATGATATGAAAGAGATTACCAATATTACAGTATTTAGTGATGATGTAAAATCATTGGAAAAGATCCAAACTAAATATACTGAACAATATCATATTGTAAAACAAGTGATGCCAAACCTATCACTACACACATTAGAAATTAATCAAAAGGACATTAGTAAAGCACACGCCATTGCCTATATACTTGATACCTACAAAGCAAATCAAAAAGATACGATTGCCTTTGGTGATAGTATGAATGATGTGGAAATGATTTCCTATTGTGCAATTGGCGTTGCTATGGGTAATGCGCATGAACACGTAAAAAGTATAAGCAACTATATCACAAATGATGTGTGTGAGAATGGACTTGCAAATGCATTTATTAACTTAAATCTAATATAAACACAAAAAAGAAGAAGCTGAGTAGTGATAGTATACTCAAGATTCTTCTTTTTACTTATGTTCTTCAATTGCTTTCAATGCTTTTTCTAATGTTGCTTTTCCATTCATCATTCCATAATCTTGCATATCAATCATCTTTACTGGAAGTTCAGGAAATTGTTTTTCTAATGCAGCTAAACGGTAACGGATTTGCGGCCCAAGTAGAATGATTTGTGCATCATCTACTTTACGAACTGCTTCAGATTCACCGATTGCCCAAATATGAATATCTAAGCCTTTTTCTTTTCCTGCTGCTTCCATATTACGTGCTAACATGCTTGAT
The DNA here is from genome assembly GCF_029893935.1 of Breznakia sp. PFB1-19. Taxonomy (NCBI): domain Bacteria; kingdom Bacillati; phylum Bacillota; class Erysipelotrichia; order Erysipelotrichales; family Erysipelotrichaceae; genus Breznakia; species Breznakia sp. PFB1-19. The sequence goes on along the minus strand of NZ_JARXXJ010000001.1, from coordinate 257,391 downwards.
GACATTCCACCAACACATATCAATACAATTTTTATCATATAAATTATTCCTTCCCTTTTGGTAAACTGATGTGATCAAGAATCCCTTGTATATGTGCAATAGTAATTCCATAGTTCGTAATTGGAATTCCTGCTTCACTTGCTTTTTTTATTCTTGAAAGTACATACTTACGATTAAACATGCATGCTCCACAGTGAATAATCAAGTCATAATTAGAAAGATCATCAGGAAAATCATTTCCTGAGGCAATATCAATATGTAAAGATTCACCAAATCGTTGTTTTAACATACGTGGGATTTTTACTCTTCCGATATCTTCTGTAAGTGGTGCATGTGTACATGCTTCAGCAATTAATACTTTACTGTTTGCATCCAGTAAATCAATTGCATTTGCACCTTTCACATAACTTTCAATATCTCCTTTGTAATCTGCAAATAGTACCGAGAATGAAGTGAGTTTACTTTCTTTTGGTTTCATTTCATAGACTGTTTTAAATACTTGCGAATCGCAAATAATAAGATCAGGAGCTTTTTGTAAGGAAGTTAACGTTTGTGCAAACATGTCTGTAGTACAAGACACTGCAATCGCTTTTTTATCAAGCAAATCACGTAGTGTTTGTACTTGCGGTAAGATAAGACGCCCTTTTGGTGCTTGAATATCTTGCGGCATAACAAGAACAACGACATCACCTTGTTTGACAAGTCCTTTTGTGATACTTTCTGGATCAAAAGCTTCAGGAATATTACGTAAAATTGATTCACGTACTTTTTCTATACCATCTTCTTTATTTGCATCTACCACAAGAATCATTTCATCAGAGAAACTACGAATTGCTAGTTCAATTGCACCAACATTTCCAATTCCCTTATCATTAATCAATAGAATGGTTTTCGTGTTTTGTTGCTTAAAGAAATGATACCAAGATTTTCCTTCTTCAATATCTTCATCTGCAAAGACAATAATTGCGATATCACTTTTCAAAGAAGCAAGTCTTGTTTTTTCCATTCGTTTTTCACCTAGTTCAGTGATATCACCAAACCCAGCTGTATCAATAAAGACAACCGGACCAATCCCGTGTAATTCCATTGCTTTGTATACTGGGTCAGTTGTAGTTCCCTCTTGATCTGATACAATAGCTACACTTTGTTTGGTCAAACCATTTAACAGTGTACTTTTTCCACTATTTACCTTTCCAAAGATCCCAATATGTAGACGATTTGCATGTGGTGTATTTTGTAAACTCATATTGCTATTGCATGTAGAATTTCTTATTTCTACATACATCTCCTTTCCAAACTATCTAGAACGTACACTTCATACTCTCTAATGAAATGATGTTTTTTTCTCTGTATTTATTATACATCAAAACATGTATAGAAAAACGAGCAATCGCTCGCTTTCTTACTTATTCTACTTTATCATGCAAAGTGATTTTTAATTCATTTCCTGTATGATCTGCAACATATAAAACTGCTGTTACACCATAATCACAGTCAAGGATGATGCTTTGATTTACTGTGTCGATTTGAATATCTTTCGGCTTTTGAATTCCATTTTCATAATAACGAAGACTACTAAAATTCACCTTCGATTGCTCATCAAATAAACGAATAACATAATTCGTTCCATTGATCGTATAGTTTTCAATGACAGGACTGTGCATATCAAAATTTTGAATCTCTATTACACGCTCATCAATTTGCTTTCCCTGATATTCCAAACTTACCACATAACTTCCATTAGCGACAATTTCTAATGATTCATTTCCATTTACTAATATTTTGTCATACACATCATTCGTTGTTTGTACTTGTAAAGTTATTGTTTTATTTGTCCAGGCAGTTGGATACATAATATCTTGTATTTTGGCAGATTCAACTTGTACAACTTCCTTTTCAATTGGCGGTGGGGCAATTGAAGGACTTGGTATATCTTGGTTAAATAAGGTAATTCCTACAATACCAGCTACACTCACAACAGATGCAATTGCAATTTTACTTCCTGTACCTAAAGCAAATTTAGTACCAATAGTTGCAACACTACCAGCTCCGACAGCTTTAGCAATTTGCATCGTAGGTACATTAACACTTTCTGCAGCACTCATATACACGGTATGTAAAAGCAATGGTGATAAGACAAAACCTTGAAGAGAGTTTACACTAATTCCTTGTCTTTCGAGTTTTACTTTTAATTTGTTACGTAGACTATTTAATCTTGAATTCACGGTTCCTTCAGGTATTTGTAAGACATATGCAATCTCACTAACCGAAAGTTCATCATAATATCGCAGTAAACCAACTGTACGCAGTGGTGTCGTAAGTGATTGAATACTTTCATAGACAGTATCCACTACTTCTTTATTGTCGAGGATTTCTTTGGCAGTTTTTTGGTTTAGATCCTCAAAATCATCTACTGTAATATCTTCTCCTAAATCAATCATATGCTTCTTCTTTTTATCATAGTCATAACACATGTTAATCGTAATTCGTTTAATCCATGTTCCGAATGCTTCTGGGCTTTCTAGTGTATCCAGTTTCTTATGCACACGAATAAAAACATCTTGAACAACATCTTTTGCTGTATGTTCATTATGAAAATGATCCCATGCTGTAAAATATACATTCTTTACAAACGCATCATACAACGTTTGAAATGCATCCTGATCACCTTTTTTTGCTTTTTCTATTACCTTTACTAATTCTTGTTTCTCCATCATCACACATCCTTATTTCAAAGTTTACTATCACTTTGCTAGTATCAAGCAAAATAAGACACACTATACCTTATTTTGCTTGTATACGTTTTCTTTATTTATGTACGTTTTCTTTTTGTACTAGCATATACACAAACGAAACCACTGAGCGCAAGAAGTACGAATAAACTAGATACAGCTGTTGTATCAGCTGTTGCTACACTTGGTTCACTTGTAAGATCTTTTTCTGGCGTCTTTACTGGTAATTCAATTACAGGGTTTGTTGGTGTTGGATCTACTGGCTTTGGATCCACTGGTTTTGGATCCACTGGTGTTGGATCAATTGGTGTTGGATCCACAGGAGTTTCATCTTGTTTCAAAGAAACATTTGACACAATAAACATATGTGTTCTTCTGTATGTATCCTCACCAATTTCATATCCTTCTGGACTAAGCATTCGCGGATTAGTAGCTTTTTCTTTAAATTTATAATAGTAATTTAGCGCTTCTAATTCATCTGCTTTTAATACAAATGAGTCACTACCTTCTTTTTCCCAATTACTGTCTTTATGAAGTGTTACACGGTCCATATCAATACCAGGCATTGTCACCATAAATCCACCTTCAATTTCTTCAGCAATTAGCTCAATAACATTGGAATTAATCATTGCTTGATTTTTCATACCATTCGTGTTGCTACCGTCAATAAACGATACGTTTCTTTCATAATTTACCGTTTCTATGTAAGGGAATTTATTTCCTCCTAAGTATACATTCATCAATTCCGTTGCATTATTAAACAACTTTGGATTACTAAATTTTGTATTATGTACTTTTATCATTCTTACATTGCGCATATCAAAATTTTCATCTGTGAGTGGAACATCTTCTAGTGTAAGTCCAAGAGGACTAACAACACCAGTCCAATTTTCTAAAACTGGAGCATTTGTAATATCAATAACTCCTCTAAACCCTTCGACTATAGTTACTGTTTCTAATGATTCAGTATTGCTGATTGTTAATGTTCCATCAATATCCATACTTGATACGTCAATAGATTCTAAACTTGGGCAATTTTCAAGGTAGAAATAATTTGGAATTCCAATATCGCTTTTCGACAAGTCTTTGAGATTTGGCGCATTTACAATCATTAACAATTCTGTCTCTAAATCATTTGGTAATTCTAACGTCTCTTGCGTATATCCATCAATGATAATTGTTTCTACTCCCAAATACTCAACACCTTTAAAGTTTTTAACATCATAAGTACTTGAGACAATAATTAATGATCCTTCAAAATTTTTAACATTTTCACTAGTTAGTACATCTGCTTTTACTTTATCTTTCACTAATGCACGCAAATTTTCATCTGGAAAATTAATAGCATCAATTGCCAAAGACATTTCTGTTTCTTGCATAACAGGCTCAATTGTTTGTGCACTCACTGCACTTGGTTGCATGATTCCTAACGATAGCGAAATCACTGCGACTGATTTAAATAATAGTTTCATCTTTTCCTCCTATAAACTTCATTCACACACATATATATCATTATTTATCGTTTTGTTTCAGACAATAATGAGTTACAAACAAGGTATTCTAGTGTGTCGTAAGGAACACCTCTCAACCCTTAGACGATTGATTTCAAACTAAACTTCGATGTTTTTTAAAAAAACAACCACTGTAAAAGTAGTTGTTCTGGTTTTGAGATATTCAATTCAAACACATTCAAAGTCGTATACAATAAAGATATATACATGACTTTCAATATTACATAGATTTCTCACACACTTTACGACACACCTTCACTTAGTACTATTCATTCTATATGAGTACTTCGAAGAAGTAAAGCAAGAAGAAATTTATGTTTTTCTTATTTTCCATAACATTCTAAATACTAAAATCTAAAATCTCTTTTTCCTTCATGTAATTGATCTAAGTACGCTTGTGCTTTTTCTTTTACTTTTGCATTTGGAATAGTTTCCATTTCCTTCGCAATAATTTCTTCACCTAATTTACGTGTTTCTTCACTTGCATAATCCTCTAAATATTCTTTAAGTGTCATCAATGCATTAGGTTGACAAATATTGGCAATTTGTCCATTTTTAACAAGTGACATAAAGCGATCACCAGTTCTACCTTCACGATAACATGCAGTACAGAAACTAGGTACATGCCCTAGTGATAACAACCAGTGCACAACTTCATCCAGTGTACGTGTATCTTCTACATCAAATTGTGCACTGTTTTCTTCTTCTTTTTCAGCGTATCCACCTACGCTTGTTGATGATGCTCCTGAGATTTGTGATACACCTAATTCAAGAACACGTTCTCTTGATTTTTGCGTTTCTCTTGTTGAAATAATCATACCTGCGTATGGAGCACTAATACGAGTTACTGCAGTAATTTTGGCAAAGATATCATCATTAATCGCATCTTTGAAATCTTCTGGATTAATATCATCTGCCGCACGAATTCTAGGTAATGAAATTGTATGTGGTCCACAACCCATTGCTGCTTCTAAGTGTTCTGCATGCATCAATAACCCAACAAAGTCATACTTGTAGGTGTTTAATCCAAATAATACACCGATACCTACATCATCTAGTCCAGCTTCCATGGCACGGTCCATCGCTTCTGTATGATATGCATAGTTGTGTTTCGGTCCTTTTGGATGTAGCTTTTCATAGTTTTCTTTATTGTAGGTTTCTTGGAAAAGAATATATGTACCAATTCCTGCATCTTTTAAACGTTTATAGTTTTCCACTGTTGTTGCTGCTATGTTTACATTCACACGACGAATGGCACCATTTTTATGATGAATCGAATAAATGGTTTTAATACTTTCTAACACATATTCAATTGGTGAATTGATTGGGTCTTCCCCAGTTTCTAAAGCCAAACGTTTATGTCCCATATCTTGTAAAGCAATCACTTCTTTTTTGATTTCTTCTTGTGTTAATTTCTTACGTGCAATTGTCTTGTTTTCATAATGATATGGACAATACACACATCCATTTACACAGTAGTTTGATAAGTATAAAGGTGCAAACATTACAATACGATTTCCATAAAATTTTTGTTTGATTTCTTTTGCAAGTTCTTCAATACGTGCATTTTCTTCTGGTAAATCACATTCTAATAAGACTGCAGCTTCACGGTGATCCAATCCTTTGTATGTTGCTGCTTTCTTTAATATTTCATCGATAAGTTCTTTATTACTTTTATTTTTCTCAGCGTAAGTTAGTGTATCAAGTATTTCATCATGACTAATAAACTCCTCAGCTTTTTTTGACATTTTATTGTACATTATTTCTCTACCTCTTTCTTATAATCTCCTCTATCATAGGAAATTGTGTATCCGATTTTTTGTAATCGTGCTTCTAACAAATGCAAACTTTCTGCTGCTTCTGCATTCATATTTGCTTTATCGTTGTATAAACTATATGACTCTCGATGCTTCACTGGTGATAGATTTGGCATCACAACATTGGCTCCTGCTAAAATTCCCTTCTCTCTACCATCATCAGAAATTGTGGCAAGTGCTGTTGTGGACGGAATTAAAGCTTGTGGGTGCATCAAACGCATAATTGCTAGTAAATTGATTGTGACTTCTTCATCACCTTTTGTTTCATCTTTAAAAGGTGTATCCTTATGTGGTAAATACGGTCCGAGTCCAATCATTTGTGGTTGAAGTTGTTCAAGAAAATGAATGTCTTCAACAATATGATCGATACTTTGATATGGTGAACCAACCATAATTCCGCTACCTACTTGAAATCCGATTTCTTTTAGGTCCCACAAGCATTGCACGCGATTTTGTATTTGCATGTTGCTTGGATGTAATTGCTTGTAGTGAGATTCACAAATCGTTTCATGTCGTAGCAAATAGCGATTGGCACCTGCATCATAATACTGTTGATACATCTCTTTGCTTTTTTCTCCTAGGCTCAATGTAATCGCGCAATCTGGATAGGATTTGCGAATACTTTTGATAATATCCACCATCATATAATCATCGTAGCTTCCATCTTCTCCACCTTGCATTACAAATGTACGAAAGCCTAGTTCATATCCTTGTTTACATGCTAATAGAATTTCTTCTTTATTTAAGTGATAGCGTTTGACATGATGATTGCTTTTTCGTATTCCACAGTAATAACAATCATTCTTACAATAGTTTGATATCTCAATCAATCCACGAATAAAGATACCATTCCCATAAATTGACTGGCAGACATCTCGTGCTACTTTATGTAAATATGCTTGTTGTTGTGCATCTTTTGTTTGTAGTAATATCTTATACTCCTCATCTTGTAGCGTTCGCTTTTCCTTTAAGCGATCGACGATCTCTTTAAACTTTTGCATATAGTGTTTTACTATTGATGCCTTTAATCATTCCTAGTTTCCCAGAAAGCGCTGAGATGATATCTTGTGGAGCATCCATAATAATCGTAACCACATTCACATTACGTTTACGATATGGAATTCCCATTCGTCCGACAATATATTCTCCATAAGCTGATAATAATTTATTCATTTCTTCTGTAGCGTTACTATCTTCTACAAAAATACCTATTTGTGCAATTCTAGTGTCCATCTTTTCCTCCAATAAAAAAATCCTTGCCTGAGTGACAAGGATGAGACCACATGAAAAAAAACTACATATGATTTCGCCTTCATCCGCGGGACGTACCCTTGTACTCAGAACGTATGCTACAAGTAGTTTACCCAATAATGATAAAGAATGCAAGCACTTACACATGGCTAACTTAGATAAATACTCCCAAATAAATCGTGTCTTTAAAAATGCATCCTTTCAAAGCTTTATATAATATGATAGGTACATGTTCTAGTTAATGTGTTATAGTTTGTTTGTTAAGTGAACATGGATCACAGATTGTGATTCGCAAATCAACAGGAACATTACAATGCTTAGAAAAAAAGCATTAGAAATTACAAAAATATACAAGTAATTTCGATAAGAAATGTATTGTTTATAAAGAAAGGTAGGTGTAAAAATGGAAAATTGGTTATACGTCATGATGATTGAGCGAACTAAAAACTACAATAGAATGACAAAAGCAGTTGTTGAGCGTCACGTTGCAAACTTAAAACGTTTGGATGATAATGGCTATCTAGAACTTGGCGGTGTCTTCAAAGGATATCCTGGTATTGCTGGAATGTATATTTTAAGAGCCAAAAGTTATGAAGACGCAAAAAAACTTTGTGAGTCAGAACCCCTGGTTGTTGAAGGATATGCAACATATAAGTTAGTTTCATTTCAAGCAGCAAATAAAGAAAACAACTATTTACTCTAAATGAAATAAGAGAGATTGTGCATTACAGTAGTATACGTATATAGAAGTGTTATAATTAACATAACGAAATATAAAAGAAAGGGGTCTCTATATGAAACGTATGAAAAAAGTATTTGGAGTAGCTGCTGGTGCTTTGCTAGCTACAGGAGCTGGTGTCTTTGTTGCCACGAAAGTGAAAGAACGCCAAGTAAAAAAAGCCTTCGCTCAAAAAGATCCAGAGGAGCTAATCAACACATTGAAAGAAGCTGAATTATTACTAGATTTTGCTGGTGATGATATGGATGAAGAAACTAAGGCAAAATTTGAAAAAGCAAAAGCAAAGCTAGCAACAAAAGTTGGACAAGATAAAATCGTACACGTTGTTGAAGAAAAACTAGAAAAATAAGCATGAAAAAAGCAATACCTCTTTGTAGCGTATTGCTTTTCTTATGCATAATAACCAGCGATGTATCCACTAATAAAGGCAATGGATATATTATATCCTCCAGTATACCCATGAACATCCATCATCTCGCCTGCAAAGGATATACATGGATGTATTTTTGATTGCATCGTTTTTGGGTCAATATCTTTAATACGTACTCCACCATCACTCACAAATGCTTGTTGCAGTCCTCGGGTTGTATAAACACTCAAGGCAAAGCGTTTGATATGAAGTGCTTTATCACCTGTCATCGTATCGACATATTGTAGAAAACGTTTAGGTAATCCATAAATTTTCGCTAAACTAAGTAATCCATCTTCTTTGATTTGTTTAGCAAGTTGCTCACTATTTACATCAGGTAAAAAATCAATCGCTAAAGTGATGGGTCCTTTTTGCAGTTGTTTATTTATATGACTACTTGCTCGTAATGCTCCTGGACCAGAAATTCCAAAATGTGTAAAAATCAAATCATGACGAACTAAATCTTTGTATTTATTATTCTTCTTTATCTTGATTTGAACATCATGAAATGATAATCCTTGAAGTTCTTTACTTTGGATGCAAGCATCATTACTGACGAGTGATACCTCTGCTGGTAGTATATCAGTAATGCTGTGTTCTACTTGTGTAGCTAATTCATAGCCAAGTCCATCACTTCCTGTATCTGGATAGCTTTTTCCTCCACACGCCAAGATAAGATGATCAAAAGGAAAAACATCTTGGTTGGTGATGACTTTCTTATTTTGTAAATCAATACGTTTGACTGTTTGTTGGTATGTAATCATAACACCCAAATCTTTGAGTATATTACGCAACAATGCAATTACATCTTCTGCTTTTTCCGTGATTGGAAATAAGCGATGATGATCTTCTTCTTTGAATGGTAAACCCGCATCCGTAAAAAACTGTTCAATGTCATCAAGTGTAAATTGATGAATTGCACTATATAGAAACTTTCCATTACGGATCGTATCTTTAATAAACTGTTCATCTGAAACACGCACGCTTAAATTACAGCGTCCTCCACCACTTAATGCTAGTTTTTTTCCAAGTGTGTGATTTCGCTCTAAAAGATATACTTGCGTATCAGGATGATGTTTTTTGGCGGATATAGCTGCCATCATACCAGCTGGTCCACCTCCTACAATTACGATATTTCTCATGTGCCCATTATAACAAAAAGTAGCGTCCAAAGACACTACTTACTTTACTCATCAATAATGATATAGAGAATGAATAATGCAATCAAAATTACAACTGGTGAAAAGAAGAAATTCACAATGTTTAAAATAGTCTTTATAACCCATAAGATAAACATTATTACAAGAAATGGAATTGCAAAGCGAATAATTGCCGTGCCATAATCTTCTTGTCTCCACGCGTTAACAATGCTTTGTATATACGTGTTAAATGCACGCATTAGACATTGTCCTCAACATCAATGTGAATCGTATAACGCTTTGGTAGTTTGTCATAAGTCACACAGGCTGCATCAAACATCTTGCGTGAAGCAATTGCCCCCTCACTGGTCCAGTTTTTATCGCATTCATATACGACACGTGTAATTCCTGCTTGAATGATTGCTTTTGCACATTCATTACATGGAAATAGCGATACATATAATGTACAATTACGTAAATCTGCACCACTGTTTAAAATCGCATTTAATTCTGCATGGACAACATATGGATACTTTGTATCTAGGTTGTCCCCTACTTTTCCCCAAGGGAACTCATCATCATCGCATCCTTTAGGCAAACCATTGTAGCCAATTCCTACAACTTTTTTGTCTTGAGAAACAATACAAGCCCCCACTTGTGTGTTTGGATCTTTACTACGCAAAGCACTTAAATGTGCTAAGCCAATGAAGTATTCATCCCACGATAAATAATTTTCACGTTTCATTTCTAGTCCTCCGGTAAATAATGAATCAATTGATTTTCTAGATAGTTGGCATATCCATCTAGGTTTATATATTCTAAGTCTTTGATGACTTGTTGATTTGTGTTGTAGTAAACATTTACATTATTTCTAGGTTGAATGGCAAAATAAGCAGCCACAAGTACAATAATACTCATACTAATTGCAACGTGAATTTTATATGGTTTGTAGCGGCGTGCATGTGAGAATAAAAATGCGATTCCTACTCCCACAATAAATCCACCTAAATGTCCGGTTAATGAGATTCCTGGCATTAACGAAATTAGAATATTGATTAATACTACTTGAATCACACTATTACGAATTTGTGGAATACGGATCATATCATTTTCAATAATGGATAATAAATATGCACCTAATAACCCATATAGTCCCCCAGAGATTCCGACCATCAAAGGTGTTGGACTTACAATGTATGTTAGTAATCCCCCACCAATAATGGAAGCTAGTAAAATCACTAGAAATTGTTTGCGTGTATACACACGTTGCAAGTAATTACCTAAATAATACAACGACATCATATTCACAAACAAGTGAATAATGTCAGCATGTAAAAATCCATACGTTAAAAAGCGCCAGTATTCATGTGCACCACTAATAAAGTTTGTATAGTATGCACCACATAAAATAAGTGTACTATTCCAATCATGACCAGGCACATTTGAAAGCACTTGACCTAGAATGAACTGTAAAGCATAAATAAGTATACATATTGCCATTATTCCAAGTGTGAACTTAGGAATACTTTTACGTTTTGCCTCTTTTGCCTTCTTCATTTGGAATGCTTCAATGTTACGGTTGATTTGCGCTACTGCCTCATCGTTATTTTCTACTGGATGCACATATTCCTTCAATTTAGGAAACGCTTCATCTAGACGTGCAGGAAGTGGCTCATAACTAATCGTAATTTGACTAAAGTTTTCCTCTTGGAAATCCACACTTTCGGGATTACTGTTAATAATGATGATTTCGCTTTGTGTTTCTTTGGCGAACATAAATTGTCCTAAAAAGGATTTTACACGATTTAAATAATCTTTTTCAAAAACAATGGATGAACTAACTTTCGAAGTTAATCGAATAATAGGAAAATGTGGGTTATCTTTATTCGTTAGCCATAGATCTTTCTTTTGTCCTTGAAAGCGAATGATATGGTATCCATAATTTGCAACCAAACAATCCATGACTTGGTATAACATCACATCTCTATTTTCAATCATAGTTCCTCCGTTTCTAAGTTATGTAGTACATCTAAGAATACTTGAGGAAGCTCACATTGGAAAGTCATACGCTCATTTGTGCTTGGATGTACAAAGGTAATCTCATATGCGTGTAGTAACTGTCCACCTACATCCATCGTCTTGCGATACCCATAGGTTGGATCACCAACGATAGGGTGTTTGATGTATTGCATATGTACCCGAATTTGGTGTGTTCTTCCAGTTTCCAATGAACACTCAACAAGAGTGTAATCATGAAAACGTTCTAACACTTTAAAATGCGTAATAGCATCCTTACTGTTATGTTCAGTAATCGCCATACGTTTACGATCTTTGACATCACGACCAATAGGTGCATCAATTGTTCCATAGTCGTGTTCTAAAACACCATGAACAAGTGCTTTATATTTACGTGATACACTTTTATCCTTTAACTGTTCACTAAGTGAAAGGTGTGCTTTATCATTTTTGGCAATTAGTAATAGTCCACTTGTATCTTTATCAATACGATGCACAATCCCTGGACGTAATACCCCATTGATACCACTTAAATCTTTGCAGTGGTATAAAACTGCATTTACAAGCGTCCCTTTTAAATTTCCAACTGCTGGATGTACAACCATACCTCTTGGTTTATTTATAACCATTACATCGCTATCTTCATAGACAATCTCAATTGGGATGTTTTCTGCTTCTACTTCAAGAACCTCATCATCAGGAATCACCACCGTAATCACATCATCTACTTTTACTTTATAGTTTGCTTTTACTGGATTTTGTTGGACTAAAATATGTCCATCTTTAATTAAACTTTGTACACGACTACGAGAAAAATCATAAGCATCACTTAATAACTTATCAATTCGTGTATTTTGGTGTTCTTCTTTTACAATAATTTCTTCTCTAGTCATTTGCTTTTACCCCATATACATCTAATAATTCAAACAGCAACAACAAGGAAATTCCAATGACTAAACACATATCTGCGACATTGAATACAGGAAAGTCATAACCAAGTAGATTAAAATCTAAAAAGTCTGTAACATATCCCATTTGTAAGCGATCAATAAAGTTTCCAATCGTTCCTGAAATCATCAGGGTAATGGCAACACTTGACATCAACTTATCTTTCCATGTACTCCATAAAAATACAGTTAAAACGATTAATGCGACAATCGTCACAACAAAAAACATCGTTTGTTTTCCAGAGAATAGACCCCAAGCGGCTCCCGTATTTTGTACATGCGTGAATGCAAAAAAGCCTGGAATAATTTCATGACTTTCTCCAACATGCATCGTTGTTTCTACAATTTGTTTTGTATATTGATCGATTCCTAGTGTTGCTAGTAATACGACAATCAATATGATTCCTTTTTTTAACTTCATATATACCTCAATCGTGTTGTCATTATATCATTTTTGCCTAATAGAAAAAAGCAATACTACTGTTTTGCTTTTTCTTTACGTTTATATGCTTCAAATTTATCTTTTTTACAAATTGATACAAATGGACATTCTTCACATTTTGGATTTCTAGCCATACAGAAATATCGACCAAAAAAGATAAATAATTGGTGTGCCATGTTCCATTCACTGCGTGGAATTTTGCGTTTCAATTTACGCTCTACAGTTTCTACACTATCACCAAATTTCGCAAACCCTAAACGTTTACTAATTCGTTCCACATGTGTATCCACTGGCATTGCTGGAATATCAAAATATTCAGTTTGCATCACACTAGCGGTTTTACGTCCTACTCCTGGTAATTCCGTTAACTTTTTAAAACTACTTGGCACATTTCCATCATAAACATCTGCTAATACTTTTGCACATGCTTTAATGTTTTTTGCTTTTGCATGATATAAGCCTAGGCGTGCAATATCTTTTTCAATGAGTTTTAAATCCCCATCAGCTAATGCTCGCGGTGTTGGAAAATGATGAAATAAAGCAGGCGTTACTTTATTTACAGCTTTATCGGTTGTTTGTGCACTTAAAATAATCGCGATGAGTAACTCGTAATCACTTGTATAATTCAATTCACAATGCGCATCTGGAAACATCTGTTGAAGTTTAGATAAGATAAAAGAGACATCCATTAGCGATCTCCCTTTTCATAATCTTCTTTTGTGAATCCTTTATTTTTCCATGCACGTAAAATTGCTTCTACGTATTCCATTTTCACCTTATTGTAAACAATGGCTTCACGAAGTGCATAATCAATCAATTGTAAATCATAGGTTGTCATCCATTCACTGAGCTTAGCAGTTTCACTTTGACTAAGTGGACGACCAAAACTATCTTCATATAGTTCAAATAAATCCATGAATTGTTTTTTATTCACCGGTTCATTATTGATGGACATCGTAAATAACTGATCCATGTTATATACAACTTTTCCATTGACCATTTCCATTTCCAAATATCCAACTTGGATTACATTGGCAATTAATTCATCTACTTCTTCCATGCTAAGTCCTAAGTTTTCGCTAGCAAGTTCCATCGTAAATTCCATTTGAAACTCATTACAAAAATCAATGTATAAAAGTAGAAATGCTTCTTGAATCGTAATATCTAAATGTTTTATTTCACTCAAGATATAATTCCGGTGATTAAAATATGGCATCTTTGCGATATTCATTAGCGTTGTCCTCCATTATAAAATAAGACTTCGTAGCTATCAAAGTCGATAATTAGCATTGTGCTACCTACTTCAGCTACATAAGCAACCCCTTCATATCCATATCCGATTTCCACACGTACATCCTTGAATTCATCATAGGTTTGCGCAATTTCATTTGCCTTTTGAAAATCGACATCGCTTTTCTTACGACTTGCGATTTTCTTTGCGTTTTCATCATAGATGGTATATGCACTATCACTTTCACAAGTAAAAGTTACATAACGAAAACTGTGACGCACAACTTGCTCACAAGCTTTATTCTTAGTTTCTATTTTACTTATGATGTTTTGATTTACTTCTTCATTTTTCATTACCGGACCACTAACGAATATTCCCATAAATGAGACGATAATGATCAAAAGTAAAAAAATGATAAAAGCTGTCAAACCAAATCGACGAAACATATCTCGCATAGTTAACTTCTTTCTACAAATTTCTCTACAAAGTCAGCATTTTGCTTTGTGGCATTTGCCAAGTTTACTTCATAGTCATTTTCACTATTATCTAAACATACGGTATCAGAAATAGCGCGTATTACGATACAAGGAATGTCTTGTTTATTACAAACACGTGAAATCGCTCCACTTTCCATTTCACAAGCAATAACATTTGTGAAATGACGATTGATGGAATTGATTTGTGATTTCTTTGATACAAACTGGTCTCCACTTGCAATGGTCCCAACATGTAAATTTCCACTTCCAATTTCAGGCCAAATCTTTTGCGCAAGTTGAATTAGAGTTACATATGAATATGAGTATTCTCCATATCCTTTATCCCCATCAATTGCACTTGTATCAAAATCATGTTGCACAAGTTTATCACCAACAACGATGTCTAGTATTTTTTGGTCTTCAGTAAATCCACCTGCAACACCTGTACTTAAAACATAACGTACTTTATATTGGCAAAGTAAAATTGCTGTTGTCATTGCAGCTTGTACTTTTCCAATTCCACTTTGTGCAAGTAAAACACGTTTTCCTGCTAGCTTTCCTTCAATTACAGGAATTTCCATTACTTTTTTTCTTTTCACACCCGTCATTTTTTGACTGATTGCTTCAACTTCACTACTCATAGCCGCTATAATACAAATCATGCTATGACCTCCTTTCGACAAATATAGAAATATTTTTCACCTTCTTGAATTCCTGGCTGTACAAAATCTGTATAGATTTCCACTTGGAATCCCAATTCGGTAAGTATTTGTGTAATTTGATCGGGGTTAAATACCCATTGTTCATGATGTTCATACTGTGTCGAACCATCTTTTTCATAAAATACAAAGTTATGTAACAAGCGATTTTCATCACTTATAATACTCCAAATAAAATCTGTATCATCTACTTTTCCTGCTTCATAGAACTCTTCTTTGAATTCATCCAAACGGTCTAATGCATGCATATCAAATAGAAAGATGCCATCATCTTCAAGATGGTCATAGACTTGTTTCAAGACGGATGCAATATGTTGTTCATCGATGTAATTCATACTATCACAGTAACAAATTACAGTATCATAGATACCTGCTTGGCTCATATCATACATATTCATGTATGCATAATCAACAAGTCCTTCTACATCTTTCTTACGTGCTTCATCAAGCATTTGATTAGATAAATCCGTTGCGACAAGTTGATATCCTGTTTTTGCTAATGCCAAAGAGATTTCTCCAGAGCCACAGGCAAGTTCTAACATGTTTTTTCCTTTTGCATATCTCTTGGTAAAGTCTACATATGCTTGAGTTGCATCATCATCTTTGACCAAACTATCATAATGCTTTGCCAGTTGGTTATACATGGGTTTCCAATCTTGGTAAATCACCATATAAGCGTTCTAATTTATAAACACTTCGTTCTTCATCTAAGAAGACATGGACGATTACTTCATCCGCATCGATTAAAATCCAACGTGAATTCTTATCCCCTTCAAAGTGGTGGATACGTAGATCGTTTTCTTTTAATGCATCTTCAATATTACTTGCAATGGCATACACTTGGCGTAAGTTATCTGCGCTTGTAATGATCACACGATCAATAAATGGGTTTAGTGATGTAAAATCATACATCATTACATCTTCCCCTTTTGTGTTTGCGATTGCTTCAAGTATCACTTGTACTTTATTTTCCATCATTGTATTGTTCTCCATAATATATTGCTTGATCTTTCTTTACTGCTTCATATCCTTTGTGGATATCTTGTTTACTTAATTCAATAAATGCAGATGTATCATAATCCCGCAAAGGGTCACACTTATCTGCTACATATAATAGTTTAGCATAAACGGACTGACTATTTCCTAAGACATGGTGCGCAATGGCTTCTAAAAGCTGTTTATTTTGCAAATGCAAGTAATGCTCACATACATATGCTCCCATAAATCCATGCCAAATACTCTCTTTTTGTTTTGCGACTTCTGGTGCAAGTTCTTGTAAAATCTTCAAACTATCTTCTTTATTAATTATCTTAAATTCTTTATTAATATCATGATAATAACCCATCAAGTATGCAAGTGTAGCATCAAGTTGATTACAAGTTGCTAGTTCTTTGCATACTGTTGCTACTGATACAGAGTGTTGATAGCGATACTCACTCATTGCATGTTTTAATATATCTTCATATAAGATATGTTTGCTGAAGTAATTTACAACTGCAGGATCCACATGACACAATTTTCCATTACGTATTTCACTAGAACTAATTGGAATATCTTCCATTTGCAAATACGTCAGTGTATATGGACTTTCACTTTTCTTTCCATCGCGGGCAAAGGCACATAAATTCACCATCTTTTGTAGCTGGTCAATATCTTTCCAAGCATGTAGTTGTTCTACCTGGTCGTTTCCTAAAATAAAGTAGAACGTATCCTTTGGATACAGTGTTTTTAGTTTTCGCACAGTATCTACTGTATAGTTTTTTGATGTACTACCTTTTTCGATATCACAAATCTTGTATGCATCAATTTTGTGAAAAGCAAGTTCTAACATCTTTCTACGATCATCATAGCTTGTTAGTTTTCGGTCTTTTAAAGGAGTTTGCTCACTTAAGACAAACCATACTTCATCTAGATGCAATTGTTGTAGTGCATGTTTTGCCATTGCCATATGTCCATCATGCACAGGATCAAAACTTCCACCTAATAAACCGATTTTTCTCATATTGTAATTAATTTCTTTTTACTTGGACGATATAAGACGATTACACGCCCCACGACTTGCACAAGTTCACTGTTTGTCATACTTGCTAAATCAAGTGCCATTTCTTTTACATTATCATCACAGTTTTTTAAGACTGTGATTTTAACAAGTTCATGTGCTTCTAAACTCACTTCTGTACTTTCCACTAAGTTGGCACTAAGTCCACCTTTTCCAATTTGTACCAAAGCTTTTGTATTTACTGCAAGCGCACGTAGCGCTCTTCTTTGTTTTCCATTTAACATTATATCATTGCCTTTCTAAGCAGTACGTCCACGTGTTTGTTTGCATATACATCAATACGTGATACATTTCCATGAATACAGAACCATCCAAGCCCTGCAATCACGATATCAATTTTATCTTCTTTTTTTGTGAATGATGTTTTCTTCATTTCACTTGCATCTTCTTCAATTGTAGGTGCGAGTAGTTCTCCTAAATGCTCACTCCATAAACGATCTGCATTTTCTGCTTTTGAACGATGAATCGCTAAACGATCCGAGAAATAACAAACACAGCTTACATCCTCACAATCAAATAAATCTAAACGAACATATCCTGCTAACGCCAAACTTTGATTTTGACGAAGTTGAAATTTCTTTGGATTTACTTCTTTGTGAAACATGACATCTTTTAATTGTGTTTCCGGAACATATGTCAAATAACTTTTTGTATTTACCATTCCTGGAGTGTCATAAAGTGTATATCCATCAAAAGGAATTGGGTTTAAATCTAGGGTTGTTCCTGGGTGATGGGAAATCGTTAGATCATGTGAGTGCATTAGTGCATTAAGTAGTGTACTTTTTCCTGCATTTGCATTTCCTAGCATGACAACATCACGTTGTTTACGATACATTGCAATCGCTGCTTCTACATCACTGACACTTTGTGCTTCTTGTTTATGTAAATTAGGTACTGCAATAATTCCAACGACTTGGATACCGTGTGTACGTAAACGGTTTTGAATAAAGTTTCCCATCTTACCAGCACTTGTTGTTTTTGGTAATAGATCACTTTTCGTACAGACAAGTAAAATATCTTTTCCCATAAAATGACGATTCATTCCAGGAATGATACTTGCTTCAAAATCCATAATATCCACAACCCATACAATCAATGCATCAAGTGCATTTACACTTTGCAATAAGGCATCATTATCGATTCCTTGTTGCATATTGATCATGACATCACCATAGTGTGACAAGCGATAACAACGCTTACAATACTCTTGATCCATGTTTTGGACAAAACCAATGGCATTTGGATTTTCTGTTTGGAGTGTAACTCCACAACCTTTACATATTTTACTCATCAAATACTCCTTTTTTAAGTATATTTTTCTTTTCTAAACGTTTGTATACAAAGTTTTCAAAAATACGATTTAGCTTTGTTGCTTTTATATCACGTTGTACAAGTGGTGCTGTATGAATGACATACATATGCATCCGTTTTGCACCTAAGACATCGGTCATTAATTGATCACCAACAGCAACCACTTTGTTTGCAGGAATATGATAATCACGTAGGATTTTCTTATACGTACGTTTTAATGGTTTATTGGCAAAACTATAAAATGGGACATGTAAGGCATCCGCAAATGTTTGTACCCGATTTTTATAGTTATTTGAAATCATACAAACTTGCATCCCACTTTGCTTTACCTTCTCAATAAAAGAAGCGGCAGCTTCACTTGGATGTGACTGGTCATGTGCAACCATCGTATTGTCGATATCACAGATCATCAATTGAAATCCTTGCTTTGCAAGTGCATCAACATCAATACTTTCGAAACTTCTCACATATTCATCTGGAATAAAGTATTTTAACATATTTCACGCTTCCTTTTCATTTGGTTATTTTACCATTGTTACCCCATTTTATCAATTTAATACGTAGTGAATTGAAACATGCATAATTTAGTGTTTTCCACCACATTCATGAAGCATAAGACAAAGAAAGGCATCAATCGTTTATAACCGATGATGCCTGTCGCTATAATTATTAAATCTATTTTCTTTTACATAGGTGCGATGATACGTTTTGAGACAATATCTTGGATATAGTTTTTTACTTCAATACGTACATCTGGTGCATGTTGTTGTAAATATGCAATCAATGCATCATGCTTATCTTCATCTAATTTAACAATCACTTGTCGATGTTTGCTTTGCAGCAAAACAAACTGTTTTGCGATTACCACACGGACAAGTTTTGGATATGCCTTATCATTTACATATAGTTTACCCTTATCAAGTTTTGCTATTGCATCTAAGTTTTTACCTAAGCTTGCTTTCCACTCTTTTTGCACTTGTAGATATGCATGCTCATTATCACGATATGCCCAAGTTCTTTTTTGAAAACCAATTAAAAAGATATCCACGATCAATAGAATACTTCCAAAGATAAGACTGCTAATTGTATACGTAAGTGTTGTTGCATAATAAAGTTGTGCAAACAAGAGTACACAAATCATGGTAAGTACGGCAATGATGATATTTACCAAGCGATACATACGAACATACACATACGTATCAATATGCTTGTTGGCGTAATCTAAGACGTCATCAAAGCTCATGGGCGTATCAAAGGTAAATATGTGGTTCATTATGCGATTTCGGTTGTTTCGTCGTTAAAAGCCCGGTATTCAAGTTTTACACTTAAGTGTTCATTGATATTCTTCAGTGCTTTAATAAACGCTTCCTTATCATAAATCGCTAGGTC
This sequence comes from Breznakia sp. PFB1-19, assembly GCF_029893935.1. Taxonomy (NCBI): domain Bacteria; kingdom Bacillati; phylum Bacillota; class Erysipelotrichia; order Erysipelotrichales; family Erysipelotrichaceae; genus Breznakia; species Breznakia sp. PFB1-19. The sequence continues at coordinate 237,203 of NZ_JARXXJ010000001.1, read as the reverse complement.
CACATATGCATAAGTAGCTCCCATGGCACCACCAATACTTTTTGCAATTCCCTTTTCAAATAACAATTCATTAAACTTCTTTTCTAATGCTTGACGAAATAAAGCATCGCTTTCATTTCCATTTTGATTTTCATAATATACATAACCAAATTCTCCACCAAAATCAAAGAATTCATGACTTGTGACATATTGGTCTTGTAAGCTTTCTGCAATTAACACAGGATGTGTTGTAAAGATGATTTTCATGTCTTGACGCACTTCATCTTTAATCTTCTTTTCATCAAGTTTATAAACTCGATAAATTTGTGTTGGATCTTGATACATCGGCCATTCTTTTTCATCAATGATTTCCATTAATAGTTCATAAAATTGTGAAAGGACAACTTGTGAACCACCATGACGTTCTCTAACAATTTCATAACTTGCAATATATGCTTCAAGTGCACATTCCCCAATGAATAGTTGTAGCATATATACTGCTACTTCATTTGCTTTAGACTCATCCATAACTTCAAATGCATCACAATATACTTCACAGTGTAATGCTTTTGCATTCTCATCAATTTCATAGTACACCATGAAATCATTCGCTGTGTATTCTTTATCTTGTACACGTAAAATCGTGTGTAATGCTTTTGTTGATAAAGGCGGTAAATAACTATTTACAATCCATGTATCTAAAATTGCTTCAGGTGCTAATTGTTTTAGTAATACACCAATTAGTTGAACATTTTTATCTTGTCCACTTAAAAATGTAATTTCATAACTATCTTCTTCTTTTGCAATATCTAATTGTGAGTTAGAAAACTCTTCAAAATAGGTATTTAGAATTTTAGTAATCTCCGTTATTTCAGCTTCATCGTTGTGATCTAAAGCTCGTTCTAAGTTACTTCTTTCTTCTAAGAAGATTCGCCAAAATCGTTGTACTTGTTGTTTAATGTTCATCTTTTTTCCTTTCCGTATGTAACCATCGATAGAGTAAGTACCCCAATAATCCACCAAGCGTATTTAAGATTATATCATCAATATCACTAATGCCAACACGTAATACGTATTGTCCTAATTCGATATAAAATGAAAGCATAAAACTATACAAAATAACGCGTTTTACATTGATTCGATTCACAAAATGATGCAACATATACCCAAAAGGCATAAACCAGATAATGTTACCCATAATGTTGTAAATTAAATACATAAATGACTGCAAAGGGTACTGCAATGCAGCATAACGATAATTTTCAAACATGTGATAAAACGGAATATAATTGATGATTCCACTTTCATTACTAAAGAATCCTTCACGTATCACGGTAATGTAAAACAAATTGCATAAGTAAAATGCAAAAAGAAAAACATGCAGAGTTCTCTGACGTTTTTCTTTTTTACTTTGGCGGTAAATGAGCGTAATCCCACTTGCCACGATAAAGGACAGAAGTAGGCTATGCATCATCAAATCTACTATCCAATGTGTCATCGCCTGTCCCCCTTACTTATTTTTCTTTTTTGTGTAAATCGGCAATAATTTGCTCGATTTTATTTCCTTGTTCCAAAGACTCATCTAATACGAATTCCAATTCTGGAACTTTACGCATTGATAACGTTTTTGCAAGTTCGCTACGGATAAATCCTTTTGAACGATTTAGTGCATCCATTCCTGCTTCTTTTCGTGCATCTTTGCCTAAGAATGATACGTATACTTTCGCAAGTGATAAATCACTTGTTACTTGTGTATCCATCACAGTTACGAATCCAACTTTTGGATCTTTTACTGCACGTTGAATGATTTCACTAATGTTTTTTTGAATTAATCCAGCAACTCTTTCTTTTTTGATACTCATAACTAAGCCACCTCTACTTGTTGGTCTTCAAAGGCTTCGATGATATCTCCTTCTTTTATATCGTTAAAGTTTTCAATTGTTAAACCACATTCGTATCCGTTGGATACTTCTTTTACTTGGTCTTTGAAACGTTGTAGTGATCCTAATTTACCTGTGTAAATTACAACCCCTTCACGAATCAAACGGCATCCACTGTCACGACGAATGACTCCATCTGTAACCATACATCCAGCAATGGTTCCAACTTTACTAACTTTATATGTTTCACGCACTTCGGCTTGTCCAGTGATTACTTCTTCATATACTGGAGCTAACATACCTTTCATTGCGCTTTCCATTTCTTCGATAACTTTATAGATAATGTTGTGTAAACGGATTTGTACACCTTCATCTTCTGCTTTCTTACGAACTGCAGCATTTGGTCTAACATTAAATCCAACAACGATCGCCTGTGAAGCACTCGCTAACATAATATCACTTTCTGTGATGGCACCTGCAGTAGAACGAATGACATTTACACGTACACCATCAACATCAATTTTTTCTAGTGATGATTTTACAGCTTCTGCACTACCTTGTACATCGGCTTTTACAATAACATTAATCGATTGAATTTCACCTTCTTCAATTTGTTTTGCTAAGTCTTCTAAAGACATTGCACTTGAAGCGTTACGTTCTTCTTCCACACGTGCTTGTAATCTTGCTTCTGCAATTTGACGTGCTTTCTTTTCTTGATCAAAGGCTTTAAATACATCCCCAGCAATTGGAACTGAGTTAAGCCCAATAATTTCTACTGGTGTACTTGGTCCTGCAGTTTTGATTTCACGACCTAAGTCATCAACCATTTTACGTACGTGACCAAACGCTGTACCTACAACAATTGCATCACTTGCATGAAGTGTACCGTTTTGGATTAATAACGTTGCAACTGCACCACGACCTTTATCAAGTTTTGCCTCGATAACAGTACCTGTTGCCATTTTGTGTGGGTTTGCCTTTAAGTCTTGCATCTCAGCAACAACTAAGATGTTTTCTAATAAGTCATTTACTCCATCACCGTTTTTCGCACTTACAGGAACAAAGATTGTATCTCCACCCCATTCTTCTGGCATACATCCAAGTTCACTCATCTCAGACATAACACGGTCAGGGTTTGCCCCTTCTTTATCCATTTTGTTGACAGCAACAATCATTGGTACGCCTGCTGCTTTTGCATGGTCAACTGCTTCTTTTGTTTGTGGCATTACACCATCATCCGCTGCAACAACGATAACTGTTACATCGGTAACTTTTGCTCCACGTGCACGCATTGCGGTAAACGCCTCGTGACCTGGTGTATCTAGGAAAGAAACTTTTTTCCCTTTTACTGTAACTTGGTAGGCACCAATATGTTGTGTAATCCCTCCAAATTCACCTTCCGTAACTTTTGTTTTACGAATGGTATCCAGTAATGTTGTCTTACCATGGTCAACGTGACCCATGATAGTAACAACTGGTGGGCGGCTTTCAAGCAATTTTGGATCATCCTCTTCGTCTAATTCCTCAAAATTGTATTCCTCCACAATGTGTTCTTTTGTGACTTCAATGTTAAACTCCATACCAATAAGTTCAACGGTTTCATCATCTAGCACCGTATTAATTGTTGCCATATTCCCCATAAGGAATAAGAACTTAATAATATCAGATGCTTGCTTATGCATTAATTTTGCAAGTTCTCCTACAGTTGGTTGCCCACTGTATGTAATCTCAGTAACGACAATCTCAGGTTTCTTTTGTTCATGCCCTCGATTGTTACCTCTACGATTGTTATTTGGACGTCTTCTTGCTTTTGCCATATTGTCACCTATCCTTTCTTTTTCATCATACTATTTGCAAATCCACGATCTAATACACCCACTGCTTTCACATTGGCTCTACCAATCGCATTGCTCAACAGTGCACTACTATCTACAAAATCATATTTCACATTGTAGAAGTTGCACTTATCCATAATTTTCTTCTTTGTGTTATCTGATGCATCTTCAGCGATTAACACCAAATAACATTTCTTTGCACGTATTTTTTCAATTAATGTTTCTCCATAGGCAAGCTTACGTGCTGCATTTGCTATACCTAAGGTTCCGTAAATGTTACTCATGAATTAAACTTCTCAACTCATCATAAAGTGCATCATCAATGTCCACATTTAATGCACGTTTGAGATACCCTTTCTTCTGTGCTAAATCGATTGCTTCTTTTGAACGTTTCAAATATGCTCCACGTCCATTAGCTTTTCCGCTTTCATCCACAATCACCGTTTTTTCTGGTGTGCGAACCACGCGGATCAGTTCTTTTTTTGGAAGTTGCTCCTGTGTTGCAACACATTTACGTAATGGAATCTTGCGTTTTGTTTGCATCATTTACTCCTTTAGTCCTCGTCGTAGTAATCATCGAACTCATCAAAGTCGATGTCATCATCATAAACCCAATCTTTTTCTTGTTCTTGCTCTTGAGCTGCCTCAATTTCAGCAAGTTCTTCTTCTGTATAAATTGGTTTTAATTCGTAATCCTTTTCATTTGGATCAAATGTTGGTTTTGTGATTGGTTCATCTTCCACAAACAATTGATCTTCATCTGTTTTCTTCTTTTTCTTTTTCGGTTTCGCTTTTGGTGCATCTTCTTTTTTCGCTTCTAGAATTGTTTCTAGTTTTGATTTATATGCACGTTTTTCTTCTAAGTCGATTCCTTGTGCTTTCTTTTCTTTAGCAATACGTGCTGCCTTTTCAAGTTCTGTTTCAATCTTTTCTTCTGCAGCTTCTTCTACTTTTTCAAGTTCTTTATTTGTTTCTACTTCCACAGCAGTTGGTTCTTCTTTTGCCACTGTTTCTGGTACGAATTCTTCTTCAATGTATTCATCAGCGAACAATTCATCCACGTAATCCGCATCCACTCCAGCATCTGCAGCTTCTTGTTTTTGACGTTCTTCAAATGCTTTTGCTTGCTCGATTTTACGTTTTTCTTCTTTTTGGGCAGCAATTACTGCAGCTTCTTCAGCTGCCAATGTTTGCCAATCAATATCCATGTTTGCTGCATCACTTACAGATTTAATATCAATTGTTTGACCTGTAAGTTTTACTGCAAGACGTGCATTTTTACCTTTTTTACCAATTGCTAATGATAATTGATCATCTTCAACAATTACCATCAATCCGTTTTCACGGTTTGGGTTTTTAATAACTGCTAAGATATCTGCTGGTGCAAGTGCGTTTGCAATTAACTTACTAACGTCTTCACTCCATTCAAAGATATCAATTTTTTCACCTTTAAGTTCTTCGATAATGACTTGTACACGGCTTCCTTTTGGTCCAATACATGCACCAATTGGGTCAATGTTTTCATTGTGTGAATATACAGCCATTTTACAACGTTCCCCTGCTTCACGAGCAATTGCTTTAATTTCAACAATTCCTTGGTAAATTTCAGGAACTTCTTTTTCGAATAAACGTTTCACAAGAACAGGATCTGCACGACTTACAAGTACTTGCGCTCCTTTTGTTTCCTTGTTTACATCACTAATTACAACTTTGATGTGTTGCCCTTCACGATATGTTTCTCCTGGAATTTGTGCAACCATTGGCATAAGTGCAATTGTGCGACCAATATTCACTAAACAGAATTTTTCTTCTACGGTTTCTACAACCCCAGTCACAAGTTCTTCTAACTTATCAATATATTCATCATATACTGCTTGTTTTTGAGCTTCTCTTGTTTTTTGTTTCATTACGTTTTTCGCTAAGATGATCGCAATACGACCAAATGAAGTAATATCTACTTCTTCCTCAACGAACTCACCAAGTTCAAAGTCTTCTCTGATTTTCTTAGCATCTTCTAAAGAGATTTCTAATTCATCATCTTCAACTTCTTCCACAACTAAGCGTTGTGCAAATACTTTGATGTTGTTATCTTCAAACGATACACGAACATATGCATCTTGTAGTTCCACATGTTTACGGTACGCTTTAATTAGCGCTTCCTCTAGTGCATCGATGATTGTTTTTTCATCAATGTTGCGATCCTTTTCGATTTCTTGCATCGCTTTTACGAATTCTTTCAGTTTCATGACCAATTCCTTCCTTAAACTTTAACTGATAAACGAATAAGACCAATATTGTCTTTTTCAATCGTTATTTCTTTTTTTCTTGTTTTATCTACATATTCAACGACAATATCTGCTTCATTGACTTTACGTAAATATCCTTGGACTTCGTCCATTCCTGCTTTTGGATCTTTGAATTTCACGTATATGTATGAATCAATTGCAGCATTGATTTCTTCATCATTGCGAAGTTCACGCTCCGCTCCAGGAGAACATACTTCTAGATAGTATTCATATTGGATATTGTCTAGTGCATCTAATTTGTCAGATATCTCATTACTGACTTTCGCACATGTATCCAAATCCATTTTTCCATCCTTGTCCAAAATTGAAACTTGTAAGATTTTCATTGATCCATCTTGTGTCCAAATCACATCATATAGTGTACAATCATTGGCTTCCACAATTTCCTGAATCATCGTTTTTAGATTGTTTTCCAAGCGTTTTCCTCCCATAAGTAAAGTTAAGAGAGGGCTTGCGCCCTCTCGGTTTTTCTTATCAACATGGCTATACTACCACAAAAATCAGTATTTATCAATGTTTTGCATAAAATAATGCATATGAAGTACATTCATATTTTCCACTTAACGTTCCTAATTTAACGATTTTTTCAATAAATCAATAATTTCAGGACTAAATAGTAGTAATGCATGATCACTTCCTGGATTGATAACTACATCACGTTCTTTTAGTGTTTCAAGCAAATCAGCAGCATTTGCTTTAACATATGGAGAAGATTGCTCATTTAGAAAATTACTCAGCGAGTCTAAACTTAGAAAGATAGGAACGAATTCCAATCCTTCATAAATCATTGAGAACACTTGCAAGTTTTCACCTGTTTCAATTTTTGTATTTCCTGTTGTGCTATTTGCTAGTAAATATACATCATGGAGTAACATTTCATAAAAGAAGTGTTTTCTTTTATCTACATCATCACCAAGTAATTCAAACTTTTCTTCTAATGTCATCTTAAGCTCCTGCCATGCGTTTTTGCATGACTTCATGTGCGCGATTTTCTAACGTATCATCAAGTTTCGCTAATTGTACTTCACCATAGCGTTTCGCAAGTGCTTTGCTAATAATGAAGTCTGCTACTTCAGGATTTTTTGGCAACAATGGTCCGTGCATATACGTACCAAGTACTTGTCCATTGTAGAAACCTTCATAACCACCTTGATATTCATTTCCATGTCCATGCACTACTTTACCTAATGGATGTTCTACACCACGTGTTTGTCCACCGTGGTTTTCAAAACCAACAATGTTCACGGTTTTTCCATCCAATATCGCTTCAATCTCAATATTTCCGATGCAACGTCCAACACTTGAATCACTTGTTGTATAGTAATTAAAGATCCCTAGTCCTTCAATTTTATTATTGCTGTTGTCGATATAGTATTGACCAAAGAATTGGTAACCACCGCATATCAATAAAACAAATGTTTTTGCATCAATAGCATCAATAATATCTTGTTTTCGTGAAACTAAATCATCAAAGAGCAATCCTTGTTCGCGGTCTGCCCCACCACCGATAAATAATAAATCATAATCGCCAATGTGTTTTGATTCACCAATACCACATGTATCAATTTCAATTTCTATATGACGGTCCATACAACGTTTCTTTAACACTTGTATATTTCCACGATCTCCATATAAATCCATGACATCGTGATACATCCAGAGTACGTTTAGTTTCACTTTTCATTCCTCCTTAGAATTTTACGCATACTTTGTAATGCGGTATATGTTGCAATCACATATGCATGATCATCTAATTTCTTTAATTCGTCAATGGATCCTTCAAGACTTTCACACACAATCAAGTTCCCTTCATATCCTTCGTATTTCAAACGCAATGCCATATCGTATGCACGTTTTCCTGCACATATAATATGTTTTGTATGTGTGTCAACAAGCAAATCAAAGTGTGCATCCCATATCCAAGATACATCGGTTCCATCTTGGTCATTATCATTTAAGACAATAACGATATCCTTATCTTCTGGATCACGCATAATATACTTCATAACTTCGTTAGCCCCTGTTGGGTTTTTCACTAAGTTAAGTAATACATTACGTCCAATGTTAAACGACTCCATACGGCCATCTTTTAATTCAAAGTTTTTAAGTAACTCTTGTACACTTGCAAATGGAATATCCATCAATTTCGCTAATGCGATTAGCCCTGTAGCATTATAAATTGCATACAAAGCATCCTGTGGTGCATGAAAGGTTGTATTTTCTACGACAAAACTTTGTGTATCTAAGTTCACATCACTTGCTTGCACATAGCGTTCATTATGTCCGAACCCACAATTTGGACAAGCGAAATGTCCAATGTGTGAGTATTGATAATATGCATACTCCAGTTGGTGATTACAGCGAAAACAGAATTTTCCTTCACTTGCTTCATTACTGATCTCTTTACTTTCACTATTTTTATCTACACCAAAGAAATATACATGTGCTTGTTTTGATGTATCTGCCAAACGAACGACATTTGGATCATCTGCATTTAAAACCAAATCACCTTGGAAGTCTTCAAGTGCTTTACTTACTTTACCAACAACACTTTCCATTTCTCCGGCACGATCTAGTTGATCACGAAAGAAGTTATTAATAAGCACTTTTGTGACTGGAACACGTTTTAATACGTGAGGTACATTGAGTTCATCAACTTCAATAACTGCACAATCTGCATCCACTTGTAAATTCATCTTTGTATTACGTAAAAATAATGCTGCAATACCTACAAGTAGGTTATCTCCACGTACATTACAAATGACATGTTTGTATTTTTTTTGCATCAAACGATACACCATATTGGTTGTTGTCGTTTTTCCATTTGTTCCTGTAACCAAAATAATTTCTTTTGGATATTTTATTTTCTGTAGTATTTGTCCATCAAGTTTTAGTCCAATTTGTCCTGGCAGTGATCCTCCACGCCCGAGTAGTGACAATAGAAATCTTGATATTTTTACAACACATAAGGTTATTCTAGCTCGCATAATGTTCTCCTAAATTCATGTTTTATTATACCTTAGACAAGAGAAAAGACCAAGCGTATTGGCCTTTTGCTTAAATATATTTACTTGCTTCTTTAATACTTAGTTTTGCCATTTGACTTTGATATCTCTCTAGAAAGTCTCTTACCCAAGCTGGATCCGTTTTACTGTATTGGCGAAGTGCCCATCCGATTGCTTTATTAATAAAGAATTCATCACTACCAAAGTTATTCACGATAATTGTTTCTAGTAATTGTGTATTCGTTTTTTCTTTACGCATCAATTGGTGATCAATAGCAATACGACGCACCCAGAAATCTTCATCTTTAGACCATGCAATCATAATGTCATTTAAACGTTCATCCACTAAGCCAATCGAGCCGATGGTTAGATCTAAACTGTCCACACTATCCCACCATGAATTGGTTTGAACAAGTTTTTTTAATTTGTCGACATCATCAATGGTTAGTGCTTGTTTTTTCTTCTCTAAGTAGTAACAAGCAAAGTAATGCAACTCACGATATTCATCATCAAAGCATTCAAAAAGTAAGTCCCAGTCAATTTCTGGATTTGCTTCTAATTTTATGGCTTGATTATAGACATCTCTTCTTTCTTTCGTTGTTAAGCCTAAACAGGAAAACTGATTACGTAAATATGCTTCTTGTTGCTCAATTCTCTCTGGTCGTTTTATTTTTATTAATTCATCTTTTACATATGTATAAAGTTTGTGCATCTAATAATATCCTCCACCTTGTATTCCAAGGTATTCTTCTAAAGTTAGTCCACTTGCATAAATTGCAGGAGCATGACTTCCAACATAACGTAAATGCCATGGTTCTGCTTGATATCCTGTAATATGTTCTTTACCTGCTTGATAACGAACAATAAAGCCATATTCATGTGCATGTTGTGCAATCCATGATGCTTCTGGTTCACTAGTTAAAAGTTGTCCATTTGGACTAATTAAATCAAATGCCAGTCCACTTTGATGCTCACTATGACCTGCTCGTGCAGAAAATGTATCCGTCGCTGCTTGTCCATAGCTAGCCACATAATTCCAATAGAGTTGATTTTGATACGAGTAACTGCGATAACCACTATAACTATCTAAGACTTGTAAGCCATTTGCACGCATGCCTGCAATGAGTTGTTGTAAAGCATATACTGCTTCTCCATTTACTCCTGGTGCATAACTTGCTGGCAACCCATATTTCTTATTTACCACAAGTATTCCTTGAACATAGGTTGGTTGAACACTAGTTTGTTCAATTACTGGCTGTGGTTGTATTACCGGTTGTTCTATTGGCTGTGGAATTGGTTGTGGTTTTTCACCTATATGCACGGATATAGTTTTATGTATCGCATTTTGATATGCATCAGTGACACTCACATATGCCTCATATGTTCCAGTTAGAGCAAAATCAACCTTACTTGTATCGATATCCATATGCACACCACTTAAGTCAGTTGCCTCAAAGTGTTGATAAAAATCATAATCACTTGCACCATAAGCGACTTCAATTGCCTCTACTTCTTTGGTCAGTGTTGGTGCTATTGTATCTTGTACTTCTAATGTTACAGTTGCTTTTTGTGTTGAATCTTCTACAGGATAACTAATCACAATTGGATACAATCCAACTGCAGGATATGTATTTTCATCATATGTAATCTTTGATGTATCCATTGTTGCTTGCTTTAGTACATCCTTGTCTTCACAAGATAGAAAATCACTTACTTTAAGATTTAGTGTTTCTCCATATTCTATGCGTAGTATCTTACGATACACAGTTACATCCGGTGTATCTTCACTACTGCTACATCCTATAAGTAAAAAAAGCAACAACACACAATATACTTTTTTCATAATCTGTCCCTCTTACAAACATTTTAGCACGAAAAAAAGCAGTTACAAACTGTAAGCTGCTTTCATCACTCTAAATTAACTATTTTGCTTCTGGAACGATTTGTTTACCATTGTAGTTTCCACATTCACACATTCTGTGTGGACGCACATAATCACCACAAGCTGGACATGTTGTCAATGTAGGTTTCACTAATTTATAGTGCGTTCTTCTTTTTGCTTTTCTGTGTTTAGAACCACGTCTTTGTTGAACAGCCATAAATACCTCCTCTAGTCTTCTTCGATCTTAAACTCGGCTAGCTTTGCTAATCGAGGATCCACTTCATCTTTTTTACGTTTTTGGTAATCACTTTCGCTAATTACCTCCCAACCTTCTCCTTTTGGATATTCCTTAATATCGTCTTTAACAACTTTTAAGGGAACTTCCATCATGATATCTTGGAAAATAATCGGCAATAGTTCAATTACATCACCTTTAGCTTCGTGTAAGTCTTCAGTATCATCTACTTTGCGAAACGCAAATACTTCAGTAGGTTCAATATCAAATGGATAAGGAACATCTTCATTCGTAATTGCACAAGGTAAAATCATTTCGCCACTGATTTCCATGTCTACTGTGACTAAGTCACTTTTTCCATCGTAATCAAGACTACCTTCAACATGCACATCCTTCAGGTCGCGTAGTTGGTGGATTTTCGCAAAAGTCTCTTTCGGAAATGTTAAATCTTCTTGAAAAGAAATAACTCCATCTTTTGTATTTAACAAGTCATTCTTTGACCATTTCACGATCATCACCTCATTGCCTGCCTAAATATTATAGCAAAAGTCGACGATAAGTCAACAAAAGATTGGGATATTTCCACACCAAAAATCGTTGCTGTTTTTCGCACTTTTGATAATATACTTCCCTATCTTATAACACTTTTCAAAAAAGGCAAGAAAAAACACCAAAGATTTATGACCTTTGATGCTTTTATTACATTCTTATTTAGACCAAAGTGGTACTGGATACTTACCTTCATCGATAAGTTTTTTAATTCCTGCTTTTACTTTTGGTTTATCTTCTTGATAGGTTACACCATACCAAGAATCATTACTTGATAATACATTAACACTTACTTTGTTTTCACGAACCATTTTCCCTACTTCTTTTGGAATAAAGAATTCTGATTTTAGTAAGTTTGATGGTACTTCTTCTTTAAAGAAATTCACAAAGTCTTCTTTCATATATTGAATGAAGTTTGGATTGAATCCCCAGAAGTTTAATGAAACTAGACGATTTGGATCTAATTCATGGTAAGTTGCTCCTGCATCTTCTGTATAAAAGATATGTCCATCTTCACGTTTTTCAATACTTGTTAGTTCTTGAATGTCACTTAATTTATTGTTTTCTACATTACATACACCACGCGCAACACTTCCATTATCACTTACTGTATTTTGTAGTAAGTAACCAACCATTGCATAGTTATCTTCATCTGTATTATTTACTAAGAAGTCATGGATTTTTACGAATGCTTCTTGTCCATAGTAGTCATCCGCATTAATTACACAGAAAGGTGCATCAATGACATCTTCACAGCATAATAAAGCATGTCCTGTCCCCCATGGTTTTTCACGTCCTTCAGGAATACTGCATCCTTCAGGAATTTTTGTCATATCTTGGAATACGTATTTTACTGGGAAATGTTCAGCGATTTTGTTTCCGATTGCTTCTTTAAAGTCTTTTTCAATTGCTTCTTTGATAATAAAGATAACTTCATCAAATCCAGCACGTTTTGCATCGAACACACTTAGTTCGAGAATAATTTCTCCATTAGGTCCGATTGGATCGATTTGTTTTAACCCTCCATAGCGACTCCCCATTCCAGCCGCTAACACAACTAAACTTGTTTTTTTCATGTTTTATTTACCTCTTCTAGACACTATTCTATCATATTCCTAATTTTATTTGCACTTGAAATCCTATATACTATATATATGAGAAAATTAACAGTATGCGGAATCGTATGTGAATACAACCCTTTCCACAATGGACATATCCATCATATCCAACAAGCCAAAGCCATCAGCAAATGCGATGTGCTTGTTTGCATCATGAGTGGTAATTTCGTTCAGCGTGGAGAACCTGCGATTATCGACAAATGGGAACGCACAAAAATAGCACTTGATTATGGAGTAGATATCGTTGTTGAACTGCCTTATATTTATGCAACGCAAAGTGCCAACCACTTCGCAAAAGCAAGTATTGATATACTAAAAATGATGCAAGTTGACTGTATTGTCTTTGGAAGTGAATCCAATGATGTATCTTTTTTACATTCCTTAGTCGCAAAAGAAAAACAACTTATTAAAAAGCCAGGACAGTCGAGTGCAAAAGCTTATGAAGAAATGTTTGGTGACTTATCACCAAATGATATTCTTGGTTACAACTATATCAAAGCCATAGGTGATGCTCCTATTGCAGCCTATACAATTCAACGCACCAATGCATATCATGGCAAACAGCTTACAGGAAGTGTATCTAGTGCAACAAGTATTCGTAATCAAATTGCTAACCAACAAGTTGTTTCAAATACAACACCAATGACAAACTTAGATGATCGCTTTCTTATGGAACACTACTTTCCCTTTATCAAGTATCAACTTCAAGTACTATCGAAACAAGAACTTGCATCGATTTTCTTAATGGATGAAGGTATGGAAAGTCATTTATACAAACAAGTAGAACTTGCAGACAGTTATGATGACTTTATCAAACGTGCTATCACGAAACGTTACACGAAAGCAAGCATCCAAAGAAGTTTGATTCATTTGCTTACTCACACCACAAAACAAGCGGCAAATAGCTTACCTACACTGGATTACGTACGCATTCTCGGGTTTAATCAAATAGGGCAAAACTATCTAGCAAATATTAAAGAGGATGTCCACCTAGCAAGTAGTTTTGGACAAATCCCACAAGTCTATCGCGATATGGAATATAAAGCTGCACAAGTCTATGCAAGTGTACTCCCACTAGATAAACAAGCTGCTTTTATTAAAAAGGAAATCCAACAGCCAATTATAAAAAAATAGACCCTATCAGTCTATAATTTATATTTATATAAAGCGGTTAAATAACCTTTACCTAAATCCACGATTTCAACAAGTGTGAAACCATTACGTTCATAATATGCACGTAGTGGTTTTTTATATGCGCGCACATCAAGTTTTACAACAGCATATCCTTGTTTACGTCCAAGTTCTTTAAAGTAATCTAACATCATAGTTGATATACCTGATTTACTTGCTTCATCTAAGACCATAACTTTGTGGATATATAATGCTTCTTTTGGTTTATCATGCAGCCAATACGTTGGATCATAATCAACCACACTAAACGTTGCCACCGGTTTATTATCACGATATACAATATGGAAGTTCGTAATATCATAATCCTTAGATAAGGCACCCCATGTGACTTCCTCTAGTTCCCATTGCACAATATCTTTTGCGGCTAGTTCATGTACTTTTGTCGTTAATAGGTTTTCCACAACCATTTCATCACCAGGTTGTGCCTGTCGAATTTGAATATCATATTTCATAAAAACAGTGTAGCAAACCTGCATAAAAAAAGAAAGAAGGACTTTACATCTTCTTTCTCACAGCAATCCAAATTTCACTGTATGCTTCTTGTTGATTTGCATCCAAAAACTTCGTAAAAGAGATCTCTGGAGCTTCTACAAGCTCATACGAACTTGCCGGTAGCCAAATCGAGGCAATATTAGCCCAAGTATCTTGAAGCGCTTTAGGAAAGGCACCACGACTTGGGAAAATTGCCCAAGTATGTGCAGCAACGCTTTTCGCTTGTAACGAAATTGGCTGATGTAAACTTGTCGTTAAAGCTCCAATCATATGTGTTAACGTTCCTTCTTCCTTTGTGCGGTCGCCTGTAAAGTTAAATGATGCATTTACGACCTGGTTTGGATACATATCCATGTATTTATGTATTTCTTCTCTTTGCTTTTCCTTAATCGATTGTGCTAATTTTACGATTTCATCATTGACTCCAGAAAACTGCAAAGACACTGTTCGACTGACTCCCACGATTGTAAAAGCAGGTTTTTCTTCAATCCGATATTCCATTTCTTGTCCTCCTGTTACTTGTATCTGAAAGGATAGCCTTGGAAACTCTTTATGAACATGATTTACCACAATATCGCTGGGTGTATAATTTGTCCATTGTTTAATTGCGCGTGTAAATCCATCCAATGAATCATAACCATAATCATATGCTACATCACTTATACGATAGCCTTCATGTAATGCTTCAATCGCTTGACTCAAGCGACGCAAACGAATGTATTGCGTAATAGAAACACCCGAAATAAAACTAAATGTCCGTTTTAAATGATATGCACTCATACCGAATTTCTTTGCAAGTTTATCAAAATCTACCGTTTCATATAAATGCTCTTCTATGTAATCTACAACCTGATTTAATACTGTAATCATATGACCCTCCTTTCATCTACAGTGTAAAACAATATATGTCCTTTGACTCGACAATTGTTAGACCTTTTCTATCGTACGAAAAAAGAACTCTAATTAGAGTCCTTCTACGTTGTGGTATACGTTTTGTACATCATCAACATCATCAAGTAATGTTAATAAACGTTCAAATAGCATTTTGTCATCACCTTCAAGCGTTACGTATTCATTTGGTACCATTGTTTGTTCTAGCACATCAAATGTTACGTCAGGAATCAATGCTTCGATTTCATCCTTCGCTTTGTATAAATCTTGTGGTGCGACAGTTACTGCCATGTGTCCATCTTCTATTTCAATTTCTTTAACATCAACATCAGCTGTTAATAAAGTTTCTAGCATTGTATCTTCATCTTCATATGCAAAGACTAGTTGTCCTACACTTTCATAGTTAAATGATACAGAACCACTCACTCCAATTTTCGCTTTTGCTTTGTTGAAAGCTCCACGTAAATCTGCAATGGTACGGTTTGCATTATCCGTTAAACATTCAATAACGATTGTCGCAAGACCACCACTACCAAATCCTTCATATACTGAACTTTGATAGTTTTCGTCACTTCCACCTTTAGCTTTATCAATCGCACGTTTAATTACATCCGCAGGTACTTGATTCGCTTTTGCTCTTTCTACAACTTTCTTTAAGTTGGAATTCATTTCAGGATCTGGTTCACCATTCTTTGCAGCTACATAGATCTCTTTTCCAAATTTTGAATAAACTTTTGTTTTTGCAGCAGCCGTTTTGGCCATGCTGGCTTTTCGTACTTCAAAGGCACGTCCCATAGTTATCACTCTCCAAATCGTACCTATTATAACAAATAAGTGTCTCTGGCACAATTTCCAAATACATAAAATATAAATTTTTTATCCTAACTAAAAAAAGATATATAGAATCTTCATTCTATATACCTTGTGGTTTTGTTATTTCTTTGTTTGCTCAAATTGCTTATCAATAAACTTACTCAACTTACTTGCAAGCTTTTTATCTTTTGCTTCTTGATACCCATGTTTTGCATTTTGGTTGTTTCGATAATACACCGTTCCATCCTCACAAACATAGTACGTATGAATTACATTTTTCATCGATATATAGATTCCATGTGCATCTCCTGGCGTTTGCTCAGTATCCACAAAATCTAAATCATTGATAATTGTTGATATTTCTTCATAACAGCTTTGATCAACTTCAATAGTTTTATGTAAATCTTGTATATGACTAAATTCCATATTTTCAATTTTCTCTGCTTTGATACTTTTTGATACACAACCTACCAATAACATGGTGCAAACAAGTGCACATAATCCTTTTCTTTTATATCCCATATAACACCTCTACTACTATTAATAGCATACAAACTGTATTAAGTCAATCATACAGTTTTATTCTTGTAGAAATGATGCCCAAGTGCGTGGTGTATCACCTTTGTGTATCACCCAATATTGCAGTGCTTCTACATATGCATCTACTTGCTTTTGAATATATGGCTTACAGTTCTCGATTCCATATTGATGAACCATCGCTGTAATTTGATATATTGGTAAGCCCAAAGCATGTGTGGGTGTATGAACAACACTACATGCTTGCCCAATCGCATGACATAATGCAATATCTTTTTTATCATCTATTGTTTTGGCAAATGCGTGTATATCAAGTATCATCCGTTTTGCTTCTGGCATTTTGCACTTCCCTTGTGCCCAACATGTCGCTTTATCAACCACGTCTGAAATAATTGATGCATCTGGATATCTTGGTTGTAATTCTTGTGCTAATCGATTTGCATAATCTAGACCCCACAAAACAACCACTTGACGCCCTGCTTGTTTACATGCTTGATCTAATGGATGCAACAATTCACTATCTTGTCCAATCAAAATTGTATTCTTTCTTTTATATCTTGCTTCAATTTCTGTAAACCAGTCCATAGTTCTCCTTTTAGTCGTTTTCGATTAATGGCACAATACTTTCTGGTTTAAAGACAATTTCATAACGATACTTATTGCTATCTACCCAGTCTAATTGTTCCACTGTATAACTTGTGTTGTCTGAAAGCCCAAAGTAATGTACTTTGTATTGATCTTTTCCAAGTTTACATGTAACTTCCAAGCGTTGTGCTTCATTGTTGGTTTCTACTGAACAGTTACCTTCCGCTTGAAATAAATACTCACCAGTAATGTTATTAATAAATACGATTCGTCTAAGAATCTTGAATTGTTCAGCATCTTTTTTGATGTTCTCTGTTACTACATCTGCATCTGAATCACATGCAACAAGTCCAATTCCACACAAAAGGACAAGTACTAAAATTTTTACTTTTCTCATTTTATTCCCTCTACTTTATATCTACATTTTAGTATATTTCTTTGAAATATACACGAGAAAACAAGAGATAATAAAAAAAAATCCTCCGCACGATGCAGAAGAATTTTTAATTTTCACCAGTTCTACAAACTAGAATTTGGCAATTATTAAGCCATCTCAACTATCACTATCTCGTTTCCATCGATATCGTTTAAGCGAACTTCGTAAGTTCCCCAATCATATCTAATAGCCTCAGACATTGAAACCCCTTTTTTCTTCAAATATTTCATTGTTGAATCAAGATTTTCTGTTTGAAAAACGAAAGATTGATAACCTGTTGGTTGTGTGTCGAACACTTCGCAATCCCAGATGCAAAGAGTGGGTGCTTTCTCTATAAAACCAAGATAAACTCCATTTGAATCGTCCACATCTGTCTTAATAAAGGGGATTTCTAATATATATCTATAAAACTCAATAAGCTCTTTTGCTTGCTTAGAAAAAATATTGGTGCAATAGTATCCTGTTATCATTTTCTTACCTCGCTAAGTTCAAATTAATTTAATTATACGATGAAAAAATAGAAAAGACTATAGTATATCCTCCTATTCATATTCTCAGGCTTTTTCGTCACTTTCAATTAAATCTACAATATCTTGCAAGGAAGAATTTGCCGCTCCACCACTAGAAAAATGGAAAAGATAAAAACGCAATTATAAATTATATATTACGCTATATTGGAAGACCTGCAATGCTACAAAATAGAATTATCCATTACAACAAAGATAAAAAAAACAATCAAGTATTATTATGATGAACATAAAACAAATGAACACATTGAAGTATAAGAACATGTATTTCTATTTATGAAAAAACTTCTTCTTCATATTCCCGAACAACAATTTAAAATAATTCGCTATTATGGAATATATGCAACATGTAATCATTCTCATAATGAGAAAATGAAAGTCTTACTTCCACGATTAGGAAAAGCAAAAGCTGCGGATAGGAAGAACAAGTTCCTACATAGTGTTTTGATGAAGTAGCAGAAATGATGCGATATGATAACAACAATGACACACCACATACCCATTGTCCAAGATGCGATAAACCAACACTTTATCCAAAGAAATAAATACAACCTAAAATCAAAATAAAGGATTAGGTCTTTTTAAGTGCCTGACCCTTTATTTTGACTTTACTTAGCAATGAAGAGTACTTTCCTTGAGAATAAAAAAGAGCACTTGGCTCTTACTTAATATCTCTACGTAAATAGATGTATTGATTCATTCGTTTTTGTGATTTCATATACTTTTCTTCACGGCTTACTTCATAGAATTTACTATGTTTTAAAATCCGGATAATTCTTGCATCAGTGTCTGGAATCACTGCTAAATAGGCTTCCCCATACGCTTGTTTAAGCACATATTCAATGAGTTCATGACATACTTTATCACTTTCACCATATACAAAATCAATCAAGCAAATCGTATCTTTATTACATAATGGTTTTTCGAAAATACGAATCAGACGTTTGTAGATTGCTGGACCTCGAAGAATTCCAAACCATTTTATGACTTCATTACGATCTAATTGCAAAGCTCTCTTATTCCCTTGTGTACTTGCTAACACACCAACAACTCTTCCATCGTTTTCTGCGATACATACATGCTGTGGTTGTAAAGCACACATGATTGCTTTCTCTAATTTCTCTTCATCTATTTTTGGCAATTGCTTTTGGTATGCTTTAACTAAAGCATCAGCAACAAATAAACAATCATTTGAATTTCCTGGGCGCACTGTAATTGTTGCACTCTTTATCATAAATTAAACACTCCTTTGATACGCTATTAGTGTAATCAAAGAAGTGCACTTAAACAAGTCATATGCTTGCATATATACTAGAAATCTTTTTTCTCTTCATGAATGATACGATAGACATTTTCAGCAACTTGTTTTGGGACTAGTTCTGTTAATTCTTCCACACTTGCTGCTTTCATTTTTTTCATACTCTTATAGTGATTCCACAGTTTTTTACGACGCACACTACCAAGTCCTGGAATCTCATCCAAGATGGATTTTGTTTGTGCTTTACTACGTAATTTCTTATGGAAGGTAATCGCAAAGCGGTGAACTTCATCTTGCATTTGTGTCAACAAGAAAAATAGCGGTTGATCTTTTTTTACTGGAAGAATATTTCCTTCACTATCCATTAGACTAGCAGTTCTATGTTTATCATCTTTTACAAGTCCACATAGTGTAATATCAATATCTAGTCCATCTAGTATTTCTTTAGCTGCGTGGATTTGTCCAAGACCACCATCAACAATAAGTAAATCATTGGTTTTTCCTTGTTCTTTCAGTAAGCGGAAATATCGACGATAAATCACTTCTTTCATCGAATCTGTATCCGACACATATGTATCAAGCTTGTATGTTCGATAGTCTTTCTTTGATGGTTTTCCATCTTTAAAAACAACCATCCCAGATACATTAAATGCACCTGATATATGCGAGTTATCATAGATTTCAATCGTTGAAATCTTTTTACCAAGTAAGTTTGATAATTCTTCTAGTGCTTCATTACGATTTTCATCTTTACGTTTTACTAACTCAAATTTATCGATGTGTGATTTTTTCGCATTCTCTTTTACCATTTCCATCAAACGCAGTTTTTCTCCACGTTGTGGTTTGATGATCTTACATGGGAATACTTCGCTTAAATCCGTTTGGATATCCTTTGGTAAATATAGAATTTGTGGATATGGATTTTTCTGATAGTACTGCATTAAGAAGGATACAAAGGCATCTTCTACTTCTTCATAAATTGGCGTTACACTTAATGCGCGATCCAAGATTTTCCCTCCACGAAT
Source organism: Breznakia sp. PFB1-19 (assembly GCF_029893935.1). Taxonomy (NCBI): domain Bacteria; kingdom Bacillati; phylum Bacillota; class Erysipelotrichia; order Erysipelotrichales; family Erysipelotrichaceae; genus Breznakia; species Breznakia sp. PFB1-19. Next base: position 216,659 of record NZ_JARXXJ010000001.1, on the reverse strand, counting down.
GAAAAACCCTTGGATACATAAATACCCTTTATCATAATAGTAGTTAAAGGCATCTTGATCCTTTTTATCAGCAAACTCAACGTGTTGGTTACTGGCCACATGATCAATGGACAAAATAAGTTCATGGTATTCTTGTGCCCGCTCATAATCCATCTTTTCACTAGCTTCCATCATGCGGTTTTTTAATTGATCGACCACCGCTTTGGTATCACCATTTAGAAACTTACGAATTTCTGTCGCCATTTTTTGATAGATTTCTGGATCAATATCATGAATACAAGGTGCTAGACATTGCCCTAAATGATAATACAAACATGCACGATTTGGCATATGTTTACATTTTCGTAAAGGATAAATCTTATTCAATAAATCTTTTGTTTTATGTGCTGCACCAGCATCTGGAAAAGGTCCAAAGTAATACACATCTTTTCGTTTTGGATTTCGAATAACAGATAATACGGGTGCTTTATCCTTTGTTAGCATGATGTAGGGATAACTCTTGTCATCCATAAACATAATATTGTATTTCGGTGTATATTTCTTAATTAAGTTAATTTCAAGAATTAAACTTTCCTTCTCACTATCGGTAACAATGGTTTCAAAGTCATCAATATTTTGGACAAGACGTGTTGTTTTTGTATCATGGACACCACGAAAGTAGGAACGCACACGATTGTTTAACTTCTTAGCTTTCCCTACATAAATGATTGTTCCATGTTTATCTTTCATCATATAACAGCCTGGTTTTGCTGGCAGCAAATCCAACTTGTCTTGAATCTTGTCCATATTTGCCATTTATTTTTTTCCTTTTAATGTCACAACAGTGGCTCCTAAACCACCTTCTCCTTCGCCACCTAAACGATAGCTATCCACATATTTACTTTTCTTTAAATACTCGTGAATGGCTTTACGTAAGGCTCCAGTTCCTGCACCATGTACAATGCGTACCGAATACATTTTTTGCACAACTGCATTATCAATATATTTCTCAACAATCGGTAATGCTTCTGCAACACGCATTCCTATGACGTTACATTCCATCGCCATTCGCGAATTACTTTGCATTGTTGTTTTAACTGATGCTTTTGCTTTCACTTTTGGTTTGAATGCAGGTACTAAATCTTTTGTCTTTACATTCATGCGCATTCCATTTGTGAGAATGGTTGCTTTATTTCCTTTTAAGGAGATGATTTCTCCTTCATATTGTAAGCCTTTGACTTTCACATAGTCATGTAATTTGACTTCATATACTTTGTCATCTTGTACATCTTCTACAGTTTCACTTTTCAGTTTGGAAGCAACTGCAATCATTTCATGTTCTTTCACATCTTTTAAGGAACGTAATTCTTGCATAACTTCTTTTGCTTGTATCCGTGCATCTTCAAGAATTTCATTTGCTTCTAAACGCGCTTTACGTAAGAGTGTTTCTTTTTCTTCCAACTGTTTATGCTTTGCTTTATCTAATTCTTCATGCATCAGTAGCAAACGTGCTTCATCATCTTTGAATTTACTTTGTGCTTCTAGCAATTCTAGTTTATCTTTCTCTAATTGCTCAAGTAAGATTTCTTGATTACTAAAACTTTGTTCGCGTAGTGTTTGCGCAGTTTGTAAAATCTCAGGTTTGATATGATAACGTTTCGCAATTTCTAGTGCATTGGAATTCCCACTGAATCCTTCCATATACTTATATGTAGGTTCCATTGTATCTAAATTAAAGCCAACACTTGAAAGTAAAATTTCAGGTTGTGTTTTCGCATACTTCTTCACCCCTGAATAGTGTGTTGTCGCAATTGACATAACTTTATGTTCTTTTAAATACTCTAAGATTGCAATTGCAAGACATTCTCCTTCGTTTGGATCTGTTCCACTACCTAACTCATCAAGTAAAACTAATGAGTGACTTGTTGCTGCATCAAAGATGCTCGCAAGTCTTGATAGATGTGCTGAAAAAGTGGATAGAGATTCCAAAATTGATTGAAAATCTCCAACATCAACAAATACATTATCAAATAGTGGAATAATGGCTTCATCACAAAGCACAGGTAATCCACTCATCGACATAATGGTGAATAACCCAATAGTTTTTAGTGTTACAGTTTTTCCTCCCGTATTTGAACCACTTATTAGTAATATTGAATGTGGTTTTTCAATACGATAGGTATTAGCAACAACCTTCTTTTCATCGATTAATGGATGACGTGCATCACGCATAAATAAGGTTGTTCCATCTTTTTGTAAATCTGCATAACATCCATTTGTTGAAAATGCATAATGTGCTTGAGCAAATAAGACATCCAATAAAGTTAGTGTCTCTAAATTTGCTTGCATTTCATCACTATATGGTTCAATCATTTTACACAACTCACGCATAATACGTTCCATTTCATTTTTCTCGTTGGCACGTAAAGACTGTAGTTTATTGTTTAGAATTAGTAGTTCTTCTGGTTCAATGTACACTGCTTGTCCAGATGCACTTTCATCATGCACAAATCCTTTTATTTTATTTTTATCACCAGCTTTAACAAGCAAAGTTGTTCGATTATTACGCGTTGCTGTAATTTGATCCATTAATGATCCACTATAACGTTGTAATAGTTCTCCAGTTTTTTTAGCTATATCACTTTCCGTTTGCTTTAGTCCTTTACGAATACGCGAAAGTTCTTCACTTGCATGATCTTTCACATCTCCTGACGGATCAATTTTTCTTTCAATTTCCTCACCTAGTTTTGTAAAGTCACTCAATGCATCAAAATAGTCCATAACTAGTGGTACATCTATTTCGATGTTTCGTTTGTATGCTTGCATGTTTTTATATGATGCAAAAAACATGGCAACATCAAAAAGATCTGCACCACTTAATAGTTTTCCTTTTCCAACGCTTTTGAAAACATCGTACAAATCTTTAACCCCTGCAAATACAGGTGCTTGGTATCGTTCGTATAATTTTAAACTTTCTTTTCCACGGACAAGTTCACGACTTGCTTGTAGATATGAAAAGTTTGGTTGTTTATTTTGGATATACTGTTTCGATAATGAAAATGATGCATACTTTGCAATCAGTTCTTTTACCTCCTCAAAATCCAATCCTTTATAATCCTTCATAATATTTTCCTTCTATTCATTTATTGTATCAACCTTGTCAAATACATTAAGTACATCTTTAATGACAGGTATATTTTCTTGCATACATTCTTTTACTGGTTCTAAGTGTGCTTGTTTTAATACTTCTCTACCATTACTAAAAAGTGGACTTGCTAGTAGCAAAACAACAAGGATAATATAAATACTTCCTTTTAATACAGCAAGTATACTTCCAAGAATTTGATTGATCGTTCCTACAACAATAATATCGTTAAATTTCTTCGATAGTTTACGTAATATATAAAAAGCTAAATTAATCACTATAAAGAAGATGAAAAACGTTATAAGTTGCGTAGCACTTTTATCTAACGCTTGATTTACATGTACTTCACCGACGTTAATACTTGTTTGAAATACAAAACCACTTTCACTTATCGCAATGGATACTAAGTAACTAGCAACTAAACTAACCAATAATGATGCAACCATCACAAGTTCTAATAACAATCCATTTTTATATCCTCTGATGGCATAAAAAATAAGAAGTGCTAGTAAAACTACGGGAATAAACATACTATATGCAATGGGAAATTCCATAAAAACCTACTTTCTGTTACTAGGACTATCATACAATGCAACCATAGGGAATGCAACTTTCCAAAGTTGTGTTATAATACTCAAAAAGGTGATTATGACAATAACAAAAACATATACAAAAAAACAAATCGATACACTCTATCAAGCGCTATCAAAACAAGGAGACATTCGTAAAACCCCACTATATGCCATCTTTCAAATCAAGATGAGTGATTGTACAATTACAGCATATGAATCAGGAAAAGTTGTCTTCCAAGGAACTGGTGCTTCTTTTTATGCCGGTGAAGATGAAAGTGACAACGTAACGCCAACAAACCAACAAGTATTTCCCCAAAGTGGAAGTGATGAAGTTGGTACTGGGGATTACTTTGGACCAGTTGTCGTATGTGCAAGCCATGTGCGTCAAGAAGATGTTAAAACACTTCATGCGCTTGGGGTGCAAGATTCAAAGAAAATGAAAGATGAACAAATCATCAAAGTCGCAAAGGAATTAATTACGTTTATTCCCCACTCATTTCTTATTTTAACTAATGAAAAATACAATCGTGTACACGAGCATTTCAATATGAATGCCATCAAGGCAAAGATGCACAACCAAGCATTTATCAATCTAGCAAATAAAGGTGTAACACTTGCCCAAATCTACGTGGATCAATTTACGCCACCAAAAAGTTATTTCCGTTATCTTCAAGGGGAACATTCAATTATTCGTGACATCCACTTTGAAACAAAAGCAGAAGATAAATATTTAAGTGTGGCATGTGCATCTATTATCGCCCGTTACTACTTTCTAGATACAATGGATAAAATGAGTGAGCATTACAACTTCACTTTCCCAAAAGGCGCTGGAGCACATGTTGACAAAGCCATTCGTGAATTCGTAGAAATACATGGTAAAGAAACGTTACAACTAGTCGCAAAAACGCATTTCTCAAATACAGAAAAAGCATTATCATAAACAAATAAAAAAGAACGGTTCTCCCACATGAGTCGTTCTTTTCTATATCCTTTCCTATCTTGAATGAAGTGAGGTATCCCTTCCATACCTTATTGATATTTATAGAATATCACAATTCATATAAATGTAACGCAAAAGTACTTCTTTTGGACAAATATGCAATTATTTGGAATAATCGGTAATTTTTGTGTGTTTTCCATGAAGTGAAAAAAAGCAGACCTTCAAGATCTACTTCTTTTTGCCATGATAATTTTTAAGGGCAACTGCGCAACCGATGGAAATTGTTCCAATACCGGCTACCCAGATAATCATGGCTTCACGGTTTTCCTGCGCTACTTTTTGGGCACGTGTACGTGATGCGCTAACTTCACGTTTGGTTGTAAAATCATTTGCATGATAATGCGTCGTAGCTTGCGAAACTGGTGAGAATAAACACGTGAGAGTTACTATCCCTTTACACACGAAAGCAGTAAAACTCATCATTTTTTCTCCTTGATTAGGTACTAATCACCCATATAGTACACCCAAGAAAACCAAAAGTAAAGTTATATTTTAGAAATAATTTTATCCTTTAATCTATGTGTTTTATCTTTGTAAGCAAATGAATGGAAGCACTGTTTCATTCAAGGTATGATAGTTCTATAAAAGGAGATAATGTATATGGAAAAAATAATTGTTGTGGGTGCAAATCACGCCGGCACTGCAAGCATCAACACGATGTTAGACAACTACAAAAATATTGATGTTACGGTATTTGATGCAAATTCAAACATCTCATTTTTGGGTTGTGGAATGGCGTTATGGATTGGCAAACAAATTGCTGGTCCTGAGGGATTATTTTATTCGGACAAAGAACAATTAGAAGCAAAAGGGGCAAAGGTGTACATGAACACAAAAATCGATCACATCGATTACGAAAACAAAATCGTGCATGCAACAACTTTTGATGGAAAACAAATGGAAGCAAGCTATGACAAATTGATTTTAGCTACTGGTTCATTACCTATTGCACCTAAAATTCCTGGTGCAGATTTACAAAACGTGCAATTTGTGAAGTTATACCAAAACGCACAAGAAGTAATTGATAAATTGGAGCTTCATCCAGACATACAAGACATTGCCGTTGTAGGTGCTGGATATATTGGAGTAGAACTTGCTGAAGCTTTCCAACGTAATGGACGCAAAGTGCGTTTGATTGATGTGGCTAGCAGTTCGCTATCAAGTTACTATGATCCAGAATTCACAAAACTTATGGATGAAAATCTAAGTGAACATGGAATCGAGTTGCATTATGGAGAATGTGTTCAAGCAATCAAAGGAACAGATAAAGTAGAAAGTATTCAAACCGATAAAGGTGAATATAAAGCACAAATGGTTATTCTTGCAGTTGGTTTTAAACCAAATAACCTACTTGGTCAAAACCACTTAACGTTATTCAAAAACGGTGCATTCCTTGTGGATAAAACACAGAAGACAAGTGATGATAGTGTTTATGCGATTGGGGATTGTGCAACCGTATATGATAATGCTATTCAAGATACAAACTACATTGCTCTAGCAACGAATGCTGTACGAAGTGGAATTGTTGCTGCACACAATGTTTGTGGTACGCATTTAGAAAGTCTAGGAGTACAAGGAAGTAATGGAATTCATATTTATGGGCTATCAATGGTTTCTACTGGACTTAGTTTACATAAAGCAAAAGACTACGGCTTTGATGCACTTGCTACTGACTATGAAGACTTACAAAAACCTGCATTTGTGACGGAAGATAATCAACCTGTAAATATTCGTATTGTTTACGATAAAGAAACACGTAGAATTCTTGGTGCACAAATGGCAAGTATGTATGATATCTCAATGGGAATTCATATGTTCTCATTAGCAATCCAAGAAAAATTGACTATCGATCAATTAAAACTATTGGATTTATTTTTCTTACCACACTTCAACCAACCATACAACTACATAACTATGGCTGCATTAACGGCAAAGTAAAAAGGACTCGCGTCCTTTTTTTTATGATTCTTGATACTTACTTCCTTGTAACGTATACATAGTAGCATACACTCCGTCTTGATTCATCAAGTTGTCATGACTTCCATCTTCTTTTACAATTCCATCTTCGATTAGAATAATTCGATCACTACTACGACAACTTGATAATCGATGACTAATCATTATCGATAATTTTGTATCAGTAATGTTTTTGAAATGATTGAATACTTCTTGTTCGGCTAGTGGATCCAGTGATGCGGTAGGTTCATCTAAAATCATTAAGGAACCCTGTTTATAAATACTACGCGCAATGGCTAGTTTTTGTTCCTGTCCTTTGGATAGATTTACTCCATCGGCATCCATATCTTTGGCACATGCAGTATCTACTCCACGACTAAACTTCACTAACTCTTTTTCAAAATCAGCTTCATGTAAAGCAAATTGTAAACGTTCTTCATCGACATCGTTAAAAGTAACATTTTCTTTAATTGAATAGTGAAACATCCGAAAATCTTGAAATATAATTGCTAGTTGTTTTAAGTAACAATCATAATCTAGACTTTGAATATCTTTTCCATTTACTAATATTCTTCCACTTGTTGGTTCAAATAAACGTGAAAGCAATTTAATAATGGTACTTTTTCCTAATCCATTTCGCCCAACTAGAGAAATGGTTTGTTTCTCATCAATCGAAAAGCTTAATCCTTTTAAGACTTCTACATCACTTCCAGGATAAGTAAAGTGTACATCATCAAAGACAATTGAAGTAATTGGTTCATCAAACACTTCATCTCCTTTTGGTGTATATGCAGCGATTTGATCATACAACTTTTTATATTCTTCAAGATATACAACTTGTGCATAGGTTTGTAAATACTCCGTTTGTAATACATTTAATGAAGCGTATAGTGATAATGATGCATTTACGATCAAAATCAATTGTTCTGGTGCTAAATCTTGTTGCATCGAACGATATAGTAGAAACACATACATAAATATCATCAATCCCACATTCATTACTTTCGCGACTAATTCACGAATGTTGCGAGCACCATATAAACGATATCCACTTTGTAAGAACACATCAAACACTTCTTGTAATTTCTTTAATAAGAACGGTTGCATTTGATATACACGAATATCTTTGGCTAATTGTGGATTTCGATAATTTGATAAATAATACCAGTATTCTTTGTTTTGTTTCAAACTATCTTTTGTGTCTTTCATTTCCATTTTCACAATGAGTTTATTCACCATGTAATTTACAAGTAAAACTGCTAAAATCACAAGAATTAATAATCCATCATATTCAAGCACAATAAACGAAACACTGAATATGACCAATATACTTTGCAATAGTTTTGGGATGGATAAAGCAAGTGCACCAACAACATTTAATTGTTCAATTGGTGAGATACCTAAATGAATTTGCTCAAGAAAATCAGGATTTTCCATTTGCGCATATGGTGTTTTCAACAAATCATTTGAAATTTTATCATAAAGCATGCTTTGAACAACTTCTTTCTCTACCCGTAAAGTTTTCATTAACTGAATGTATAATAAACGTAATACAAATAATACAGCTAGGAATATTCCAACTTGAAGTAATGCAGCTTCACTTGTTTCGTTACTTAGTGCAGAAATTGCAACGGATGGTAAAAAGACAAGCAGTAATGTAATTGCCGTTTGTAATAAAGCAGCAACTCCATGCTTAAGCATATAGTTTGGTTTTAATTTCATTACATGGGAAAGGAAGAAAGCGATTATTTTTATATTGTAAATCATGCCAATTCCTCCTCTTTATAATATTTAGCTTGTACTTGAAATAAATCATAGTACATTCCTTTTCTTTGCATAAGCTCTTCATGTGTACCAAACTCTGAAATGTTTTGGGCATCAACAAGTAAGATTTCATCACAAAAACTTGTACTTGCTAATCGATGCGAAATAAATAAAATTGTTTTGTCATTATATTCATTATTGATTTTGTGGTAGAACTCATATTCAGCTATTGGATCAAGTGCACTGGTTGGTTCATCTAAAATCAAAATATCACGATGGTATGCAAGTGCACGTGCCATGAGTAGTTTTTGACTTTGTCCACCAGATAATAAAAGTCCTTCACTGTCTACAAAACGTGTCAGTTGTTTATCCCAACCATACGTTTTAATATCTTCATAGATACCTACTTGCTTTGTAATTTCAACGAGTTCTTCATCTAAACAATCATTTTGGAAAGTCAGATTTTCTTTTAATGAATATGGAAAGATATTCAATTCTTGAAATACAGGAGCAAACAATGTGAAGTAACTTTCCTTATCAATATTCTGGATATCTACACCATTGAAATAGATGGTTCCACTTGTTGGTGGATATAAACCCATCAATAGTTTCATCATTGTTGTCTTACCCACTCCATTTAGCCCAATAATTGCAAGTTTCTTACCTTGGCTTAAGGTAAAGTTTAAATCCTTAAATACCATATGGGTGTTTCCAGGATAATGAAAATCTACATGATCAAATACAATCTCCCATGTACTTGCTTCTGGTAATGGTTGTGCTTGTTTTTGATCATCTTCTTCATGTAAATATTCAAACATGCGAATGATACTTGGATAGCGAAAACTAAGAGTTCGAAATCCTTCAAAGATTACTTCAAAAGCACTATTTACTTGCATAACTAAAGAGGTATAACTTGAAAATAATGGAAGCGATATGGTTTTTGCAAAATATGCTACAATGAGTACTCCATACATAACTCCATCTCGTATAAATTGATATACATTATCAAGATGCAAAATATGACTTTCCTTACGTTCCATTGGCATCAAGGTTGCTTGGATTCGTTTAATAATTTGTTCGCGCTTTTCATGTACATAATCTTGCATACGATAAACACGTAGCTCTTTTGCAAAACTTGCATCACGACTAATATCATTTAAATAAAATGACTCTCTCCATATACTTTGGTTTGTTTTTACTTGGTGATCGGCAAAGTTACCAGCATCAAGTTTTAATTTCACATATAATACAAACCATGCAATTGTGATAATCGGTATAATTGGATGAATTTGAAGTGTTGCCCCGATCGATACTGCAATAACACCAAGCGCACCAGATATATGTGCAAGTTGCAAATAGAATCCTTGTACTCCTTCAATGCTTTGTAGTGGTAAAATCACAAGTTCTTGTTTATCTAAATGCTCTGGATCTTCGAATTTATGCAATGGCATATACATGTTTTTCTTCATCAATTCAAACATCAATTGATAGCGAATGGTATATCCAATTGGCGTATATAAATACCGCATAACTGCACTCATTAATGAACTAATAAAAATAGTGACAAATAGCACAATGAGTATTTGCACATCAATTTCTTTTTGCATTAGCATTGTCAAAACTTCTTTTGGCAATAAAAATAATGCATATGTATAAATCCCACTAAAACAAAAATTCGCAAATAAAAGTAAAAAGTAGCTTTTCTTTTGTTTCCACATTTGGGCAAACAGCAGTGAAACTGTCTTTCTAAATGTTTTTATATTTTCCATATTCCCCCTTTGTCTAAACACCTATGTGTTTCTTTTCTCTATTATATGTATGCATCAACTATCTATCTAGACTTTTGACGCAAGTGGTTTGATTTCTTTACCAAGTGGTTTTAAAAAAAGAATAAGCTTATTTGAACTTATTCTTAAAGAAATCCATGAATTTTTTATATGGTTCTTCTTGCTTAATGCAAAGCACCACTTCGTCAGGATCTTGATTTAATAATTCTTGAACGGTGAATGTAATGTATTTTTTTGGAAACATCTTTCCATGAATTTGTATTTCTTTTGAAAACATAGAAATTTTTGCTTTTTTCACATCTGCACGTTTCACATAGATTGGATCCCCATATCCATCAAGTTCACGACTGATTGGTAAAATCACGATTTCATTTTCATTCTCGTCAAATCCAATAGCGTAGCTTGCATATGTATATGTTGTTTTTCTTACAATAACGAAATTCATCATTCCTACATCAACACCGCATCCATATACCACTTCAAAACGATCAGCATCTTCAATTACATCACAAAACAATTGTTTCATTGCTTCATAATTTTGTGTGCACACTTCATCACTTACTTTTCTAGCCATAAGTAGTCCCCCTTTATTTCTATTACTATTATAATTGCATATCGCTTTTGTGTATATAAAAAATCGCTCGCCATTACAAACGAGCAATTTTTTCATAATTTACAGTCTTTACAATATCCATACACAGTTAGGTCATGTTGTTGGACTTGAAAGTCATTTTTACTAGCAATCGTATCTATTGCATGGTGAACTAAACAATCTATTTTTATTTTGGTATGACAGCTTAAACAAATCATATAATGATAGTGCATATTTTCCATATAGTAATAATAGGCACTTCCTTCAATTATACTTTTGGCAATGACTCCTTCTTTTTGAAATAAATCCAGTGCACGATAGATTGTCGCTAGATTCATCTGTCCATCCAATTTTTCATACAACATTTCTGCATTATATAAATTCTCACGATCTTGTTTAAATAAATCCAATAGTTGCTTTCTATGTTTCGTTAGTCGCATCTAGTTACCTCGTATTCGCTTATATCCATAACATATAAATAAAATCGCGGTATATGCAAGAACAATCGTAGAACCCGTTGGAAAGTTTAAATGATAGCTAGCAACAATTCCTACAAACATTCCAATGACTGCAAAGATGATTCCAAAAATTAAGGTTTGTTTAAAACTCTTTGAAAGTTGGACAGCACTAATACTTGGAAAGATTACAAATGCAGATATTAATAAAGTTCCTGCACTTCGTACACCCAACACAACAAATACTGCAGTTGCAGCAGTTAAGGTATAGCGTAAAAGTGTCACTTTAACTTTACGAAAACGTGCATACGTTTCATCAAATGTCATAGATAATAGACTTCGATAATTCACACAAACAAATATCACAACAAGCAATGCAAGTATTACTGTACTTATCATTTCTGTTGTACTGACCGTTAAGATACTACCAACAAGTAATGATTCAATGGAACGATTAAACCCATCACCTACAGTTGCCACAATTAATCCAATTGCTAAAGAAACCGCACTAACTACACCAATTGCAGTATCACTATTAATTCCTGGTTTACTAGATATATAGGTAATCGCAAAACTTGCCACAACAACAAAAGGTAAAGCGAAATATAACGATTGTTCACTAAGTAGAAATCCTAAGATAACCCCAGTAAATGCAATATGACTCATTCCATCCGCAATCATCGCTTGATTACTGAATACTAGAAATGGAGACAAGCAAGCTGCACTAATTGCTAATGCAATACCTAAAATTAAGGCATATATCATAAAAGGATACTGAAACATACTAAACATGTGTGTGCCCTCCTTCATGAATGCATTTGTACTCTTTGACATTTCCATAGTAGTGAATTTTTTGATCAACATATAAGACTTTTTTATGCTCATCTTGATACTCATGCAAATCATGTGTAATGTATAAAATTGTGATTCCTAAACGATGGAGTGATTCTAAAAGTTGATTAAAATGATCACGAAATCCAGGATCTAATGCACTGGTTGGTTCATCAAGTAAAACCAGTTTTGGCTTATTGATTAGTGCACGAATTAAATATACACGTTGTTGCTGCCCACCAGATAATTTATCAATTGGCATTTTTAAAGTATGTTCTATTTGCATCGTATGTAGCCATTTCTCAATTTGTTTACGTTGTGCTTCTTTTATATGTAAATACTGCTTATCAAAACCTGAGTAAATAACTTCCTCTACAGTAATAGGAATGTTTCGCTTATTAAAAAGTTTTTGTGGCAAATAGCCAATGCCGCCTTTCGTATCCACGCTTACTTTCCCACTTGTTGGTTCAAGTAAACCAGTCAGTGTTGCTAGTAATGTGGATTTCCCACTTCCATTGGGTCCAATGACGTATACAAAGTCTCCTTCATCAACTTGGAAGGAAATGTCATCTAAAGCCTTGTAACCTTCAAAATGTACACTTAAGTGTTCTACATCAATTAGACAATGCTTGTTTGATGTTTTCGATGTTTTGTTTGAAGAGGTCTGCATACGTTACTCCTTTCTGTGCTTGTTCTTTTGAAATATTATGATATCCATGTAATTCAAGTATTTCGATTTCATAGTGTTCTTGCTGAAGTGTTTCTTTTATTAACGTAGCTACACGTGGTTCTACAAGTTCTTCTGTAAACACATCTTTTGCTTGATATTCTACAATTGCTTCTTTAAGTGTTTCTAGTTGCTTTGCCGTTACATCTGCATCTGGCTTAAACTGTTCACTTAACGATACGATATTGATGTGATATCGACTGCTAAATGCATCCATCGCATTATGACCCGCAAAGAAAATGGTTGGATCTACTTGTTTATATATGTAATTTGAAAACTCTTGATGCAATGAAGCGATTTCATCTTTATAAGCTTTTGCATTTGCTTCATACGCACTTTGGTGTTCTTTATCTACTTCTACTAAACGCTCACACACTGCATCAATTAATTGCATATAGGTTGTTGGGTCAACCCAAAAGTGTAAACTTGCATGATCTTCATGATCATGTTCTGCTACATGTACATGTCCAACCCCTTGATCATTTTCATCGTCATGTTCCACAAGGGTGAAACTTTCAGATAAATCAAGACTTTGCTTTTTATGTGCACTTGAACTTGTCCATGTCTCTAGTTCTTCACTTAAGAAAATAAAAAGATCTGCTTCATCTATTTGCACCATGTCTTTTGCAGTTGGTTCAAAATTATGAAGTTCACTTCCCCATGGGGTAATATTTTTAACATCTATTATGTCTTTTCCTATATTGGTTGCTAAATCATAACCAATAAAGGAACTAACAACTACTTGAACTTTATGATTGCTTTGTGTTGGTTTTGAGGTAGTACATCCACTTAACAATAAACCAAGCACAAGGATTGCTACTATTTTTTGTTTCATATCTCTCTCCGTTTTTGCGAACCATTCGCAAATGGGATTATACCACACAAAGTTAGATAACGTAAACTGTGATGAATGATGGAAATGCCTTTCCTTTTCAAAAGATATATTCTATAATACTTTTTATCGGACAAAGGAGAACGTATGGTTGGATATATAGCTGCAACACTTACAACTATTTCATTTATTCCACAGGTGATTCAAGTTGTAAAAACAAAAGATACATCAAGTATTTCACTAGGAATGTATACCCTATTTGTGATTGGGGTAGCCATGTGGTTAGTCTATGGTTTAGTTATTGGAGATTTACCAATGATCATCTCAAATGCAATCACAACAGTGCTATCAAGTGTCATTCTTGGATACAAAATTTATGCAGTTCGACAAAATAAGAAATAACTAAAAAATCTACTCGTGCGAAGTAGATTTTTTATTGCAACATTTCATATACAATAAGAATTATAATCGATAAGATTCTACAAGATACGTATACTCCTTGAAATTTCTCATTATATGGCACCTTTTCATTTATAGACTAACATATTTATAATTACTTATATTAAAAAATGATTGACAAGTCAACGGTATTCGATATAATAGTTGAGTCGTCAACTAATTAGGAGGAATATATGCAAAAAAACATAGGTCGTTTAGTCTCGATTGTATATCGTAAACGACAATCAATTATCAATGGTCTTTTTCATGAAGAAAACTTACCAAATGCAGAGGTTAGTATACTGCTACATCTCTATGGAAATGATGGTCTTTCACAAGAAAAACTGACCAAGTATCTCTCTATTGATAAGGCTGCAATTGCTCGCAGTATTTCCTCTTTAGAGACAAAAGGATATCTGCGTCGTGTAAGAAATCCAAAAGACAAGCGTGAGTATCAAATTCATTTAACTCAACTTGGGATGGATTCTGAAGACCTTGTCAAAGGAAAACTAGATCGCTTGAATGAATCGCTACTTGAAGGGGTTCAACAAAAAGATATCGACATTGCCTATGATGTGCTAACAAACATCATCAATAATCTTGGAATCAAGCTCCAAGAAGAAAGGAAGTAATATGATAAAAACCTTAGCGAAAAGTATCAGAGAATATAAAAAGGATTCTATCAAAACGCCAATTTATGTATCTCTGGAAGTTATTATCGAATGTTTTATTCCATTCCTTATCGCTTCTTTGGTAAATGATATTAAAGCAGGAACGAGCATTTCACATTTGGTATACCAAGGAATCTTCTTAGTTATTCTTGCGGGAATTTCATTAACACTTGGTACCTTATCTGGATATGCATGTGCTAGTGCTTCATGTGGATTTGCCAAAAACTTACGTAAAGATATGTACTACAACATTCAAAATTTCAGTTTTGCCAATATTGACCGTTTCTCTACATCATCATTAGTGACACGATTAACAACCGATGTAACAAACGTTCAAATGGCATACATGATGATCATCCGTACAGCAGTACGTGGTCCAATTATGATTGTCTTTGCCTTTGTGATGGCATACATCATGGGTGGAAAAATGGCATTTGTATATTTATTTACCGCACCAGTTCTTGGTTTGGGTTTATTCTTCGTGATGCGTAAAACCATTCCAATTTTCAAACGTGTATTTAAGAAGTATGACAACTTGAACTCTTCCATCCAAGAAAACGTAAAAGGGATTCGTGTGGTAAAAGCATTTGTTCGTGAAGATTACGAAATGTCAAAATTTGAAAATGCAGCAACAAGTGTAACTGCCGACTTCACAAAAGCAGAACGTATCTTAGCTTGGAACTCACCAATTATGCAATTCTGTATTTACTTTATGATGATTTTCGTATTGACAGTAGGATCGTATACAGTAATCACAAGTCGTGGAATGGATTTAGATGTTGGACAAATGTCTGCGTTATTAACGTATTCCATGATGATTTTAAACTCACTAATGATGTTATCGATGGTGTTTGTGATGATCACGATGGCAGATGAATCAAGTCACCGTATCGTTGAAGTATTAAATGAAAAAACAACAATCGATGAAAACGTTGATGGAATTAAAGAGGTACAAGATGGTTCTATAGATTTTGTCGATGTAAACTTCGCTTACTCATCTCATGCAAAAAAGATGGCGTTAAGTGGTGTAAACTTACATATCGATTCAGGACAAACGGTGGGAATCGTTGGTGGTACAGGTAGTTCTAAAACAACACTCGTACAACTTATTGCTCGTTTATATGATGTAACAAGTGGTTCTGTAAAAGTTGCTGGCGTTGATGTTAAGGATTACAACCTTGATGCACTACGTGATCAAGTATCGATGGTGCTTCAAAAGAATGTATTATTCTCTGGAACCATCAAAGATAACCTACGTTGGGGAAATGAAAATGCAACTGATGAAGAAATGCAAGAAGCTTGTAAACTTGCACAAGCAGATGAATTTATCTCACGCTTCCCTGAAGGGTATGACACATATATTGAACAAGGTGGAACAAACGTTTCTGGTGGACAAAAACAACGTCTATGTATTGCAAGAGCATTACTAAAAAAACCAAAAATCTTAATTCTTGATGATTCAACTAGTGCTGTTGATACAAAAACAGATGCACTGATTCGTCAAGGATTTGAAAAGTTTATTCCAGATACTACAAAGATTATCATTGCTCAACGTATTGCTTCAGTTGAGGATAGCGATTTAATTATCGTAATGGATAAAGGAAAAGTACATGCAACTGGTACCCATGAACAACTGCTTGCAAATAATGAACTTTACCAAGAAATCTATTACTCACAAAATAAGAAAGGAGAAGTACTCGATGCATAACCAAAGTCATTCAAGTGTCGCATGGCGACTTATTAAAACCGTATTCTCCTTCTATCCAGTAGCTATGCCAATCATGGTTGTATGTATTGTATTTAATGCCATCATTGGTAGTATACCTTCAATCTTTATGCAAAATGTAATTGCCATTATCGAACAAAACTGGGAACATGGTTCTTGGTCAAGTGTCAGTGGTGAAATTATGAGTCTAGTCTCTATTTTGATCGCATTATATGTACTTGCCTTAATTTCAAGTATCATCTTCAATCAAATGATGGCGGTTGTTTCACAAGGAGCACTACGTAAATTTAGAATTAAGATGTTTGATAAAATGGAAAAGCTACCAATTTCATATTTTGATCGCAATCCACATGGTGATATTATGTCGTACTATACAAATGATGTGGATACCTTACGTCAAATTATCTCGCAAAGTTTTCCACAACTACTTATTTCTTCATTAACAGTTATTACCATTTTTGGCATTATGCTGTACTTCTCATTTTGGATGACAGCAGTTGTAGCCGTTGGAATTGTAGTGATGTTATATGTTACGCGCAAGATTGCTGGAGGAAGTGCTAAATTCTTCCTGCGCCAACAAAATGCCTTAGCCAAAGAAGAAGGATTTGTTGAAGAGATGATGAATGGTCAAAAAGTCATCAAAGTCTTCACACATGAAAAGCAAAGTAAGGAAGCATTTGATGTAATCAACGAACAATTATTCTCTGATTCTCGTCAAGCAAATAAATATGCCAATACCTTAGCGCCAATCATTATGAATATTGGAAACGTATTATATGTTGTTGTTGCTATATTTGGTGGAATCTTCATCGTTTCTGATGTTCAAAACATTTCATTTTCTGGACTTGCATTAAGTGTTAGTGTCGTAATTCCATTCTTAAATATGACGCGTCAATTCTCTGGAAATATCAATCAAGTAAGTCAACAAGTAAATGCAGTTGTTATGGGACTTGCTGGTGCACGTCGTGTCTTTGAACTGCTTGACCAAGAAGAAGAAAAAGATGAAGGATATGTCACACTTGTTAATGCCAAAGAAGTGGACGGAAAACTTGTACCTTGTAAAGAACGTACAGGTATTTGGGCTTGGCAGCATCCGCATAAAGCAGATGGAAGTGTTACTTATAAAAAAGTAGAAGGTGATGTTCGACTTATTGATGTAGACTTCGCATATGTGCCAGGAAAAACGATTTTGCATGATATTAGTCTATACGCAGAACCTGGACAAAAAGTAGCGTTTGTTGGTTCCACAGGAGCTGGTAAAACAACAATCACCAACTTATTAAACCGTTTCTATGATATCCAAAAAGGAAAAATTCGTTATGATGGAATCAATATCGATAAGATTAAAAAAGCGGACCTCCGTCGCTCTATTGGAATCGTATTGCAAGATACAAACTTATTTACTGATACCGTATTAGAAAATATCCGTTACGGTAAGTTAGATGCAACTGACGAAGAATGTATGATTGCTGCTAGATTAGCTGGAGCTGATGACTTTATTAGTCGTTTACCAGATGGATATAATACGATGTTAACTGGTGATGGTGCCAACTTAAGTCAAGGACAACGCCAATTAATCAGTATCGCACGTGCGGCAGTTGCTGATCCTCCGGTAATGATCTTAGATGAAGCAACAAGTTCAATTGATACGCGTACAGAAGAAACTGTACAACGTGGTATGGACGCCTTAATGTTAGGTCGTACCGTATTTGTTATTGCACACCGCCTTTCAACAATCAAAAATGCTGATGTCATTATGGTTATGGAACACGGACGCATCATCGAACGTGGTAGCCATGAAGAACTATTAAAAGAAAAAGGAACATACTATCAACTGTACACTGGTGCATTTGAACTAGAATAGCAAAAAAGGATTCATCGAATCCTTTTTTTATACCCTTTAGTTGTTCTCTATATATGCTTTTACATCAAATAATGAATTTGCAATATAGATTGCTTGTTTCTTTTGTATATCCGTAGCTGGTAGTAAATCAGGAACCATAATACATGGAATACCTGCACGATATGCTGCTTCTACTCCTAAGTATGAGTCTTCTAAAATAAGTGCGTGGTTCTTTTCTACGCCTAAACAATCCACGATTGTATTATACATCTCTGGATCTGGTTTGCGTTTACTGACTTCATTACCACATAGGATGTAGCAAAATTCATCAAAGAGCTGTACTCGTTTTAAGCGTTCATCATTCAATTCACGCTTGGTTGATGTTCCTACTGCAACTTTCACACCATGAGTTTTAAGGTACGCAATAAGTTCTTTTGCTCCCGGTTTTACTTCTAATTCCTGTTCAAGTAATTTCATTCCCGTATCACGAACATCATCTAAGATTGCAAGTGGATCGTCTTGATCATTTAATTCTTCTAGCATAATTGCTTCTACAACATTGCCTGTATGTCCAACACATTTATAAAATACTTCATCACCTAAGTGTTCAATATTATGCTTTTTTCCAACTTGTTGCCACGCTTTTTGCCATACACTTTCTGTATCTAACAATAGCCCATCAACATCAAATATGACTAATTCTAATTTCATGATAACCCTCTTTTTTCTCTTTCAAGTATAGCAGTTCTTAGACATGCAAACAATCGTCATTCTTTCATATTCACTTTTTCCATATAGACATTTACGAGTAAAGCACAAATCATCAAGCATGCACCAATTGCAGCGGTAAATGTAAATGACTCATGTAAAAATAGAATCCCCCATAAAGATGTAAATAGTATTTCTGACATACAAATTACGTTTGCAGTAAATGCATTTGTGGTTTGAATACCTTTGGTAAAAAAGAAGCCAGATAATCCATTTTGGATAATTCCAACAACTAAAATTAATGGAAGTTTAGGTAAAGCAAGAACAACTAATTCGCCTTGATATGCACATACTCCAAGAATGATATTTATCATAAATGCAAAAATCAATGCACTGTATGGATGTGCTTGTTTCTTTGTATTGAGATAGAATTGGAGCCCAAAGAAAGCACCAGATATAATTGCTAATGCATTTCCTACAATACCTCCTGCTTCTAAACTATCAACAAAGAATATTCCAATTCCTAAAAACGCAAGTAAAATTACACCGATTTGATATGGCTTTGGCATTTTACGACGGTCGATACTTTGATAAATTAACACAAAAATCATAGAACTATACTGTAAGACAATTGCATTAGAGATACTTGTATTTTGATTGGCATATACAAAAGTTACCTGCATGAGCACTTGGCAAATGGCACATAGGATAATAAAAAGACTGCATTTTATTGGGGCTTTTCGGTGGATCAGTAAGGTGAAAAGTAATGCGATAATACTTGTACTACCCGATATAACAATACCTGGAAGATCTAAGAACCTTACAAATAATCCTGAAGTACTCCAAAAAATAGCAGTCAAAAAGATATAAATTTTACCTTTATCCATCAATCATCAAATGGATCATCTTCACCTGCTGATACAGTAAACATGCCAACTTGTTCCTTACCGATTGTAGATACTTGTGCCAAAATCGTATCAATGTCTTCTTCCATACTCACTTTTACTGCAGTATCTAATAACATTCCTAGATTGCATCCATAAAATACATGATACTTTTCTTCTTGCATCGCTTTCATAATAGCAGTATTAAATGGAGAACCACTTAATAAATCCGCAAAAACGATTACATGCTCATAGTCTTTCATGTATGCATATGCGTCATCTAAGTTTTTCTGTAATTCCGTTGCAGTGTCTGTGCTAGGAAAATCGACCGTATATACATGTGGTTGATTTCCCATAATCACTTCAAGTGCACTTTTAAATCCACTTGGTAGGTGACCATGTCCAATAATTAATATTCCAATCATACTGATAATTCCTCAACATATTCTTTAATTTCTAATAAATCCTGAATCACGTGATCTGCTTTTCTATTATCATGCTTAATCACTTGATCTTCAAGAGCTAATACAAAAAGTCCTGCTTGCTTCGCTGCTTGAATACCATATACAGAATCTTCAACAACAACGATATCCTCTCGATTTGCATTCATTTTTTGAATCATTGTTTCGTAGATTTCTGGATGTGGTTTGGTTTGTGTAAAATCTTCTCCACTTAGTATATATGTAAAGTATGAACGAATCTTACATGCATCCAATACCTCAAGTATATTGTCCATTGGCGATGATGATGCAAGTCCAATTACTATTTGATGTTCACTAAGGTAAGCTAGGATTTCATCAACTCCTGGCTTTTTAATTTTACTGTAGTCAACTGGATGTTGCACAAAGAATGCATCTTTGCGTTTACGTGTTTCTTCAATTGAAAGATTGAGAAAGGAAGAAATTAAAACATCTTCCTTTTCTCGTGATGAACCGACAAGTTCGAGCATATCTTCAACAGTTTTATGTACTCCTTGCTCGTGTAGAAACTGTACAAAAAGTTCTAAATACACGATTTCACTATTAATGAGTACACCATCCATGTCGAATACTACATAGTGTTTTTTATTCAAAGTGTGCAAGTGGGTCTTTAAATGGATTCACACATGTATCAATACCAATGTCTTTTGCCCCCTTAGCTGCAACAAATTGACAAGGTACTGTGTAAGCAATTGGTGCTAAATATTTGTTTGCTTTATATGTGAATTTTACATCGCGTGCATCTGTTTGCGCATCTTGACAAGTAATCAAGTGTACTCTAGGTGTGTACTTTTTAAATACTTCTCTAAAATGTAACATGCGTTCGTATTCTTTATCATCTGAACCAAACATAATGATTGTTTGTTTGTCTGTTAATCCCATTGTTGGTCCATGAACAAACTCTTCCATCTCATAACCAATCGTTGGTATACGTAACATTTCTCCAATTTTCAACATTCCTTCCAAAGCTGATCCAAAGTCCACTCCATATCCTAAAACAAAGATGCGATCACTGTTTACGATAGTTGTTTTATTTGCTTCATACCATGCTTCACTTTCTTCGATAACTGATTGAAAGTTTGCTGTAAAATCATCAACTTCTGCTAGCGCATGTTTATATGCTTCATCATCATACACACCCCAACTGTGTGCAGTTGCAATTGCCCACATATATAAAGTTAGTAACGTAACTGTATATCCTCTTGTTTCTGGTGGAGTTAATTCTTTTCCACAAAGTAAATCGATAACTGTATCTACGTGTTTTGTGATTTCACTATCCAATGCTTCTGTTAGAGCAATGGTTTGATATCCTTGTTCTTTCGCATATTTCATCACATTTACTGTTGAAATTGATGTTCCTGATTGACTAATCCCCACAAATAGAATTTCATCATTTTCTAATGTATATGTCCAATCTGCTTTTTCATAGTTTTCAAATACGGTTGGGTACTCTGCACGTGCATCGATACCAACAATATGCTTGAAATAATATGAAGCGACAACTGCAGCATTGTAACTAGTTCCTGAACCAAAGAACAAAATCTTTTTTACTTTTTTATCTGCTAGTTTATTTACAAATGGTACTGTATATACCTCGTGATCTTTAAACGCCGCTTGTAACGCTCTAGGTTGATCTTTCATATAACCTAATACTGTTGCTTTTTCCATCATTTGAACCCTCTCTTATTTCTTAAAGTCTTCTGTTATTTCTTCTCTTGGTTCACTTGGAACCATTTGTGAGAATACTTTCACCCCATATGTGTTGACTAATTCTTCAAAGTCCGCTTTTTCTTCAGGACTTACAAAGACCGTTTTCTTTATTTGTTTTGCATCATCTTTGGTTGACATATTACCAATAGTGATTTCGTTAACTACATATCCGTTTTTTGCCATTTCTAAAATTGGTTTTGGGCGATTACAAAGAATCAACACACGAATTCCTTCATCGATTTTACGGATAAATTTATCTGCTGCTTTCTCTGGTGAAAAGATTGAAAGCTTACTTCTTGCTGGTGTACCAAACTTCAATGCAGTTTTTCTTGCTTCATCATTCACAATTACATCATCAACAATTGCAATTCTTTCTACATTAAAGTGCGGAATCCAAAATCCTACTACTTGACCGTGTATCAAACGATCATCAATGCGTACATCTACGATTGCCATAATATCTCCTTCTTATAAAATTCCTACAACTCCACAAATGAATCCAACAACACAGATTCCAAAAATAATTTTCATTACGCCAATTTTTTTGCGTAGACATCCATAAATCGTTAGTGTTGCAAGTAGTGGTAATAACTTAGGAACGATTTGATCTAAGTATTCTTGTAAGACGATTTCACTACCAGAGATCGTAAAGGCCAATGGTGAAGTAATATCTACCCAAGAAGCGATCATACATCCAATAGCTGCTGCCCCAACAATACCCGCACAGAATGTAAATAATTCCATTTTTCCGCTAGATTCTAAATCATTTAATAATTGACTACCATTTTTATATCCAAGTTTTAAACCAAACCAACGTGTTGCAAAGTTTGGAATATTGAATAATAGTAACAACATAATTGGTCCTAATGCATTTCCATCTTGAGCAAATGATACCCCGATCGCACAAGCGATAATTCTAAAAATACCCCAGAAGAATGTATCTCCAATTCCACTAAGTGGTCCCATTAAAGCAACCTTAATTGAGTTAATTGTTGTTACATCAAAGTCTTCATCTTTTTTTGCTAACTCTTCCATTGCAATAGAAATTCCCATTACAAATGGTGCAGGTGCAACTGTCATGTTGAAAGCTGCAATATGTCTATGACAAGCGGCTTTTAAACCTTCTTCATCATCTTTGTATATTTTTTTTAAAGCTGGAAGCATGGCATATAAATATCCAAGACCTTCCATACGTTCATAGTTGAAAGAACCTAGTAAGGTAAATGAACGCCAGAAAATTGAACGAAAATCTTTTTTGGTAATGTTATTTTCAACACTGATTAGATCTGTATTCTTTGCCATAATTAATCCTCCCATTCATCAACAACGTTTTGTTGAACTGCTGCAGGACTGTTTTGTTGTCCTGAACGAAGTAGAAATACCATCCATGCAATTGCAACCGCAATTGCTGTTACTGCTACCATTGTTAATTCTGTATATGCTGCAATTACGAATCCAATAACAAAGAAAGGAATTAAATCTCTTTCCATGATAATGTTCATCAGTAAGGCAAATCCCATTGCAGGTAAGATTGAAGCAATTGCTTGTAATCCATTGTTTGCCCACTCAGGTAATCCATTAACGATACTGTTAATCGCATCATTTCCAAAGTACATTACGATAAATGTCAAACCAAAGTACAACAAGAATGTAAAGAATCCACATAAGTAGTGAATACTAATTGCACCTTTTAAATTTCCTTCATCAATTTTACGATCAGCAGCAACCATCAATCCAGAGAATGCAGTTAATAGTAATGTGTTTAAGAATTGCATAATTACTGCAACTGGTAAAGCAAATACAATCGCTGCTTCTGCCCCTTTTCCAGTCATAATTGCTACTGCAGCTCCAATTGTACCCCCTGTACCAATATCGAGTTGAGCAGTTGGTCCAATTCCTGTTGCTCCCATCCACATCATTTGTAATGCGGCACCAATCATTAATCCTTTTTCAACATCTCCAAGGATCATCCCTACTAGAAATCCGGTAATTACTGGTTCACGAAACTTCGCTTCACCAAGCCAACCACCTTCGAGTTGTGTTAATGCGGCTACACAACCAATTAATACTGCTTGAATTAGTGTCATACGTTTTCCTCCTCGTACATAACATGAAACACTGTGTTCACAAATTGGTATATATTGGTATACCCTATATACCTTTGATAATTTATATATACCACCTTTTTTATTCTATGACAAGTAAAAATGTGAATATTTTGTGATTTTTAACGCAAACCATAAAAAAACCAGCTAGATTTCTCTAACTGGCTAACGTGTTTCATTGTTTTTTGCTTTTCTTGTAACATACCGAAATGATGTATATTCAGGCAAATGATAGGAAATGGTATACTCGATTAAGCGATGATCTTTATCAAAACCAAAGTAGTCAAATAAGAATACATTTCGTGGTTTTTCTTCATGAAACAGCGATACATACATATCTGGTATCTTTGCGATTTTTAAATAGGATACAAGTTGTGTAGGACGATGTCCTTGTTCTTCCATATAGTCATATAGTGATTCGTCTAAGAAATCAAAACGTTCTGCATCACTAAATAAGTTACATGGAAAGTATGCTTTTTGTAAGGCATATGGTTTTCCATTAATCAAAGATAAACGCACAAGTTCATAGACATTTTCACTGTCTGGAAAGAAGTCATATAATGCATCTTCATTCTTTACTTTTTGAAAAGAAATGATTTCTCTAGATGGATCTAGTCCCTTTTGACGGATTTGTCGAGTTAAGCTTATGAGTTCATTATCTCCTAGTTCTACTTTTCGACTGACTACTGGCATGCCACTTACAAAGGTTCCTCTACCTACTTCAGCAGATAAAATGCCTTCATCTTCTAGTAATTTAATTGCTTTTCGTACGGTCATTCGATTGATTCCATACTGTTCTGACATTGCTCTTTCACTTGGTAAACGATCGCCAATTGCAAGTTCTCCATCTACGATTTTCGTTTTGATGTTATCTGCAAGTTGTTCGTATAATGTCGTTGGTTTATTCATATGCACTCACACTCCGAAAGTGATAAAAACTTGGTAGTGCAATCAATTCAAAACATTCCAGTGGTGCAACATCATCTTCTGTATACGCTTTTCCTTTGATCATTAACACTTCTGTTTCATCTTCTGCTAATTCCAGTAGTTCTTTCTCTGAAGCATTTGCATCAACGATAAAAATTTCTTCTTCACTTTTTGTTGATTCCAATCCATAGTCTTGTTTGATTTTATCGTAAAATGATTGATTAGAAAAATCTGCCGTTTCAATCCCAGGTACCTTTCGATAATCCACATAAGTGGTTTCAATCGAACGCGGTTTTCCTTCAACAATACGAACTTTCTTCAAACAAAACACTTTGGAAGCCAAACTCAATCCGAGTTGTTTACTAATTCGACGATTGGCTTCTTGCACCTCACAAATCAAAATTTTATAAGTAAAGGTCAATCCTTGTGCAAGAATCGCATGTGTGACAGAAGAAAACTTATCTAATTCTTTTACGATATGTACATCATCATTACGCATAAGTATCTCCTTTTTCTTTGATTATATCATGAATAAATTAAATTGGTATATCTGTAAATCTATTCTATACCAATACATAATTTCTTGCTAGTAAAAAAGGAAATCGTTTGTATCGACTTCCTTTATATGATTCTATGAATTGTGTTTTCTACCTTCTCTAATAAGCTTATACATACCAAACAAACCTGCACCACTCAAAATAAGGATTACTAGATATATTGGATCATTTGCCTTCATACCAGTAATTGGTCCATCTCCATCATCTGGACTTGTATCACTACCTTTTGGTACTTCAGGTGTTTGTGTTCCGTCACTTGGTGGTGTTGGTTCTAATGGATCTACTGGTTTTGGTGGTGTCGGTTCATTCGTGTCACGTTCTACTGTATTTGTGATGTGAATAACAAGATCACTTGTCACCGGATAAAAAGAAGCATCATATGCATGTTCACCACTACCATCATTTACGGTATAGCTAACATCATAACCTTCTAAAAGCACTTCTGCGACTTTTACTTTATAGCCTTCAGGTATATCAACAATTGTAATCGGTGCATCTTTACTTCCCAATTGGAAACTGATCATACCATTTGCATCGGCTAGCACATTTGTTCCATCACTAAGTGTTACATATCCTGTAAGTGGATGTCCTTCATCATCTTGAATATACACTTGAACGGTATACGCTTTGTCTACTAATGCAGGTGTTGTACTATTTGTAATTTCAGCTACGGTTACCGTGTGTGTATCTACAACTGGGTCATTTTCCCAAATTGCATCAATATGCAACACCTTGGTGTTGTTACCAATATCTTGTAGGATAACTCCTTGCGGCAATTGTTTTAAATCAAATCCATGCATATCATCATCCGTAATATCGATACCTTGTTGGGTAATATCATTATTGACTCGAAGTACGTATTTTACAAACGTACTATAAGTAAATGTAAATCCAATTTCCTCATTGTTTTTTAGAGGGATCGTTGGTAGTCCATCCGCCAAATTATACACAAACACTTGTGATTTTGTTGCTTCAAAGAAGGTTGGGTTTTGCCCATGATATTTCACGATAATCGTACCTGTCGTTGGTTCTTGTGCTTTTTCATCAAAGTTAATATCATAACTGTTTAATGGACTTTGTTGGTAGTCTGGCTCTGCACTATGTAAATCGGGAGATACACCTTGTACTTTCATTGGTATATATGCATCATATTTTTCAATTGCGTTATTTGGAATAAAAAGTACATCTGCGCTATTTCCTTGAAATATTGTATCTGCATCAATATGCATTCGTTCATACATATTTACAAGTGCACCATTTTCTTCGATTTCTGGATTGATGTAAATCGCTCCTCCATCTCCTGCACTCGTATTTGAACTATACTCTGTAGTTGCATGGTTATTGGTAAATGAACTGGCTCCACTAATACGTATAGATGTCGCACTATCAATATACATTGCTCCGCCAAACTCTGCTTGTCCACCATCAACGGATACATTACTTGCTTCAAACACCGTTGCACCTGTGATATAAATTCCACCACCATAGGTAGCATTTTCCGTATTTGCTGACAAATCGCGTGATGTCAATTCACTTTCTAATTTGGAATCTTGAATATAAAAGTTGGAATCCACAATCATCATTGCTCCACCTTTAAAACCAAGTGCTGGTGCCATGTGTGTACTCTTGTTATCGATAAAGGTTGAATTTTGCACAAAAACATCTGCACCTTTGGCATAAATCGAACCACCTGATCCACTTGCATGTGCATCCGTCGTTTTTAAATTATCAATAGACACAGACGCATTTAGAATATGAAAATCTCCACCGGATAAAGAAGAACTACTACTTGTAATTGTCAGATTCTTTGCATCAATTTGTGGTACACCTGCATTGGTTCGATCTAAATTCGAGTTATCAATATAAAATGCACCACCATTACCACTTGTTGCGACCCTTGAAACTTGAAGTGTATCTATAGCCACCGTGACATCCTTAAAAAAGAATGCTCCATTAAATGTTGCTGCGGGTGTATTCACTTTGCTATTTGTAATGTGCACATTATATGTTCCTGCAAGTAGTTCTTGGTTCGATTTACTATTATCATAATACATCACCGAACCATGACCACCTGCAGCTGATGCTGTTGTCGCTTTTGTTAAATTAAATGTAACAGCATCAAGCGCTATTTGTGCATTATCATACGCTTCAATTGCACCACCAAATTTTGCAACTGTTTGATTAAATATTACATTGGATAATGTAAGTTTTCCACCACCTACATAAATTCCTCCACTGTACGAACTTGGACTTGCTTCATTTGCTTGGCCAGTTAACGTTATTGTATGACCACTAGTATCAACAATGGATAAATCTCCATTTTTTGTTACCGAGAAGTGTCTTTTTCCTTCACTTACTTTCAAAGTAATATTTAGATTCGACGCATTTGTAATTACCACTTTGTGATTAATCACCAGTGTATCCTTCATCGGATGTTTAAACATATCATTGCTTGTAATTGCGATACTTTGGGCACCTGCATCAATTGCTGCTTTTAGTTCATCATAGGTTGCAACATTGGTTGTGACACCCAAAACATTCTGTTTTTCTTGTGTTTGCAGCTTTGGTGTTGTATATGCAAAACCTGTTAACATACTTACACCCACCATCATTACAAGTAACAATCGTAATTTCTTATGTATTTGTTTGCGCATTAAGAATTTCATTTTCCTCATCTCCCATCTCCATTCTAAATGTAACATCATCCACTTAATACACAAACTATAATGCTCACCCCTGTTTACTTTATCTAAACCAATACAAAAAAAAGGGCAATTGCCCTAGTGTTCAATATCTTGATTCAATTGTATATATCCCATGCATGATGCTTCATCTAGAAAATGAAAACCAAGTTTCTTATAGAAGTTTCGATGCATTTCATCATTTTCACTGATGAGTACTTTTTGATAACAATCTTCATAATCTTGCTGTACTAATTTTAGTAGTTTTGTTGCTAGTCCCTGTCTTTGATAGTCAGGATGAACCAGTAAATCTTGAATGTAAATAATTGAGATGCCATCACCCACAACACGAATAGCAGCAATAAGTTTTTTGTCATCTCGAATCGTGTATACACAAAGTGCCTTTTCATAACACTGCTGTATATTTTTTACCTTTTCCATATAGAATTCCCATCCAACTAACTTGTACAATTCAACAAGTTCTATTTGTGTGGGAATAAAGTTTTTCTCTAAATTCATACGTCCTCCACTTCCAATAATTGATGAATTGGCAATTGCAATCGAATGGTATATGTAGACGTACTTTGCTTAACCTCCATACATCCTTTATGAATATCAATCACTCGCTCGATACTCTTCACACCAATCTGATTACTTTCTACATGGTGTTTTTTAGCAACCTTGTTTTCAAATACCAAATGAATATAACCTTTTTTTACTTCAACTAAGATGAGTACAGGTTCGCTTTTATCTGCATACTTTTGGATATTGCTAAAAACATTATCAAGCGCACGTTTCAATAACAACACATTCATATCAATGATAAGTGACGTATCATACTGCACTTGCTTATAAACCGTATATCCATCATGTTCAAGTAATATACAACTCTCATTAAGATAGTCAATGAATTCACCAATTGCAGTTGGCAAAAGTTCTACATCCTTTTGTTTTCCATATACCAAGAAATATGAGAACATTTCATCTGATAAAGTGCGAATTTGCTCCACCTTTGTTAATGATTTGTCTAAATATTCCGCATTTTTGTTTGGATCTTTTTGATATTTGATAATTTCTAAATATCCAAGTAAAGAAGTAAGAGGCGTCCGCAAATCATGTGAAATAGAAGTAATCAAATCTCGGTTGGATTGTTGCAGTTTTTCTTCATTTTCTAAAGTCTCAATGAATGATAGACGCATTAAATTCACATTATGCGCTAACTGAGCAACCTCATCCGTTCCATCACTTGACACTTCGTGATATAAGTTACCGCTAGCTAAAACTCCAATATCCTCTTGTATTTTACGTATTTGCATAACTTTATATTGCATGAAATTTAGTAAGATTATCATATATATCAGTATTGCAGTCAGTACGATAAGTATTTGAAAAGGATATACAAACGGAAGCAATGGATAATAATAAATCGTTATCGTTAATATTTGATCAGCACTTGGAACATGAAAGGATCGGACAATCGGTGTAGATATCACTACTACATTTTGTTCGTACATTTCAAATTCATCGAAACGATTATAGCTTGCGATATGAGAATAATCTTCATCAAAGATATCGATTCCCGAATTGTCAGGTACCACTTTTTTCATCAAACTTGTGATATCTTTATACTCTAATTCATTAATGTAAACATGTTGAAATGTATCGTTAATTTTTTGTTCATCAATATCAATCATTGAGTTATATGCGTGATTAAAAAGAAACTCAAAAAAAGAATATTTATTTTGATTTGCTAAAGTATAGAAACCAAGTCCAAGGCTGATTGCTAAAATATTCACCGCCACCAATTGAATGGATAGACGTTGAAATACTTTCCATCTGCAAATTCGATTAGCAAGTCGTCGAATCCAACCATTTCGATAGTTTAAGGATAATAGAATGTAAAAGACAATTCCTATCATCAAACTGACAATCATTGCAAGCATTGCATAGGATGCAAACATTTTATTGAACTTTGGCCAACTGACCAAAGTAAGTTCTTGTTCTCCAACATTCAAAGTATAATCTCTTTCATATCCTACTTGAAACAACTGTGATTCATTTGGCCAAATTTCACTCAACAAGAAAACTTCAAAATCAATTCCGATTAGCTGCACAGCATAATCAGGAAAATCATCGTTTAGATATTTTTGAATTTTCTCTTGATCATCATAGCTTTGGATATCCATATGTTTAATTTTCTTTTGTAAAGCATTGATTCGCTTCTCACTTATGGTGATTCTCTGTTCAGTAAACTGGTTGCTAATACGCAAAGCATCATAGCGAAACGCATAAAGAAAAAAGAAACAAGAAGCACTAAGAATCAAACAAATCAGTACACGAATACACTTCCGTAAATTACTTGATTGCATCAAATGTATACCCCTTTCCCCATACTGTTTTTATATAGTTTGGTTGTTGTGGATCGTCATGTAGTTTTTTACGTAGATTTCGTATATGTACCATTACAGTATTATTAGCACTTTGATAATAGGTTTCATTCCATACGCTTTCAAACAAATGTCTAACCGAAAAGATTTGATTTGGGTTTGTTGCTAGAACATGTAATATTTGATACTCAATATCTGTACATTCACAATCTACATCATCCAAATACACTTTTTGTTGTTTTTCATCAATGCGTAATCTACCAAAATCCAGTATTTCACGTTCTTTTACAGGTGCTTCTTTTCCTTGATAGACATAATACCGTCTTAGCAAGGCTTTTACACGTGCAGTTAATTCATTATATGAGAATGGTTTAGTTAAATAATCATCTGCTCCACTAGAAAAACCGAGTGTTTTATCACTCTCTGCTCCTTTGGCACTCAAAAACAAAATTGGTGCTTTACTTTTTTCACGTATGATTTGACATGCTTGATAGCCATTCAAATTGGGCATCATAATATCCAAAATAATAAGATCAATATGTTCATCACACATATCTATTGCCTCTTGTCCATCTTTGGTCTCGATGATTTCATATCCTTCACTAGATAAAAGGACACGAATCACTTCACGGATTTCTTGATGGTCATCAGCAACTAATATTCTCGTCTTTTTCATATGTTTATTATACACAAAGATAGTTATCTTTTGTCTTTTTCATGAATAATTAAGAATTCTTAAGATTTTCTTTCGCTGATTCTTAAGAAGTTTTTGGCATACTAACTACGAGGTTACTTATGAAGAAACGACAATTATTTATTTATATATGTATCTTTACAATTGGTGTATGTATACCAATCGTATTACATGATGCTTCAACACTTTTTGGTTCAACAACCGATTATGTAAATCAACACATTCAAATCGCAAAAGCGATTCGTCAAGCTGTGTACCAACAAGGATTCTTTCCAAACTTTATGGAGAGTTTAGGCGCAGGACAAAATATTTATAACTTTGCTTACTATGGACTGTTTCGTTTAGATATACTGATATCTTTACTTTTACCTAATGTAGACATGTATACCATTATTTCTACATACATGATATGCATGTATGCAATTAGCTTATGTTTATTCTATAAGTTATTAAAAGAGCATCAACTCACAGATAGCATTGCATGTATTATGGTACTTTTATTTGCACTATCTTCCTATAGTTTTCAAATACATCGACAGATCTTATTTGTGAATTATCTACCATTCTTATTGCTATCTATGCTTGTGATCAAAAAAGAGAAATCACAACTTTGGTTGGTTTTACTATTTACTTGCATCATTTTACACAGTTTTTTCTTTAGTTTAAGTTGTGCAGTAGTGCTTGCAATATACAAATTATATCTAAATCACGATAAGCCAATCAAACAGCTTTTCATTCTTGGCTTGTATATTGGATTTGCATATCTTTTATGCAGTTTCTATTTATTACCTACTGGACTTGCAATTCTGACAAATAGTCGCTCTGATGCAGTAGTCGCATCTATTGCACCTATCGATTTAAGTTTTTCTACCATCCTGTATGACAAATACGGAATGGGATTAACTTTCATTTCATTATTCAGTTTGTTTTTAGCACTACGTTCAAAACAACTACGCATTCTAGCAATAGTCTTATTAATACTCTTTAGTATTCCAATATGTAGTTACATTTTGAATTTTGCATTATATGTACGACCTAAAGCATTCATTCCATTTATTCCACTTGTTTTACTTGTCACTGGTTTAGTAATTCAACAAATTAGTAAACATGAAATATCATGGAAAGCTTATGATGTTCTATTTATTATCCTTGTAATAGTTGCAAGTAAGTCACCTACTTTGGTTGCAATGGATGCATTATTGACAATAAGTATACTGCTATGTATCTATTATCAAAAGCAGGCACTATTTGCTAATGCTGCTTTATTGGCTGCTATCATTACTTGCCAAGTAAACAATCAGTATGAAACCTATGAAAAGAAAGCAAACTATCAAAAACTTACATCACTGAAAAATAATTCTGATATTCATGCGTTGGATTTAGAAAACTATCGCTTTGAAGATTTACGATTTGTCTCTACCAGTGTAAATACAGCTTCACCAAAACTCAAACGCACAAGTATGTATACAAGCATCAACAATAGTGCATATAATACATTCTTCTATGATGTGATGATGCAAGCCATTCCAAGTAAAAACCGTGTAATTACTTCATATCAACATAATCCAGTTTTTGCCAAACTAATGGGCATTCGATACTTGTATACGACAAAGAAATACGTACCTATCGGTTATGAAGTGTATGCAGAAACCAAGGATTATAAAATTCTTGAAAACAAAGAGGTTCGTCCTATTGCATATGGTACAAGTAAACTACTGCATACCGATGTCTTTGAAAAACTATCAGCTGTTGAAAAACTACAAGCTCTGCAGTCATATCTAATTACAGATAATACATCAAATCAAGCGTATGAAAATAAAGTACAATCTGTAGCATTTCAACCAACCTTTACAAAACAGAGTACATCGTTACAACTTGAAATGAAAAACGATACACTTTTTGTACAAGCAAAGAGAAAAGCAAGTGTAGACCTTACACTCAAACAAGATATCAAAGGAATTTTGGTGATTGAATTTGATGTCGAAGATATCTCAAATCTAGCCAAACAGGATATGTATATTGATATCCAAGGTGTGCGCAATAAATTATCAAGTTTACATGCTGCTTATCCAAATCACAATACGCATTTCACTTACACGCTTAGTGATGCAAAAGAATTAAAAAAACTACACCTTACCTTTTCTGAAGGTAACTATAAACTCACCAATATTCAGCTACACCAATTAGAAGATGTCTCTATAGATCAATTACATCTTGATACATTTACACAAATTGAAAGTGATGCAGTTTTAGAAGGAACTATCACAATGCAAGAAGATGGCATGTTTGCCACCTCCTTGCCGATGCAAGATGGCTTCCAACTTTATGTAGATGGTAAAAAACAAGCCATTGAAACTGTGAATACAACCTTTGTTGGAACAAAACTAAGCAAAGGAAGTCACACAGTCAAAGTAATCTATACACCTCCAGGAAAGCCTTTAGGGTTTTTAATCAGTGGATGTATGTTTATCATACTTTGCTTAAAAGGTGTATGGGAAAGGAGAACCTATGTTCAACATCGACAAACAACTCATTAAATATATTTTCAATGGTGGTTTCACCACACTTGTAAACTACATCGTTTACTTCATTTTGACATACGTAGGAGTTCAATATTTAATTGCAAATACAATTGCTTGGCTAGTAGCTGTACTAGTTGCATTTTATACCAATCGTTTATGGGTATTTCAATCAAATGAACCACTTATACAACAATTACTCAATTTCGTGTCATTACGTGCTTTAACTTTACTGATTGAAAATGGACTACTGTATGTTTGTATTCAACTTATCGGTATTGCTAGTATACCTGCAAAACTGTTTGTGAGTGTTATTACAGTTATCGCAAACTATGGCATATGTAAAAGTAAAATTTTTAGAAAAGGAGAACAGAATTATGGAAACCATTAGTATCATCGTTCCTTGTTATAACGAGGAAGAATCCATACCATTATTCTACACAACAACAAAAGCAGAACTTCAAAAAATTGAAGGTGTGAATTATGAGTTTATTTTTGTGAATGATGGTAGTACAGATCAAAGTATTCATGAACTAAAGTTACTTGCTTTACAAGATACAAACTGTCACTATATTTCATTCTCACGAAACTTTGGAAAAGAATCCGCAATGTTTGCAGGATTGCAAAAAGCAACGGGTGAGTATTGTGTCATTATGGATGCAGATTTACAACATCCTCCTACCTTACTAAAAGAAATGTATCAAGTCTTAAAATATGAGAACTATGATTGTGCAGCTGGTAAACGTATGGACCGTACAGGTGAAGGAGGCTTACGCAGCTTTCTAAGTAAACAATTTTACAAAGTCATTAGTCGCCTAACAAAAATGGATATGAGTGATGGTTCTGGTGATTTTCGAATGATGCGACGCGTAATGGTTGATGCGATTTTACAAATGAAGGAATACAACCGATATATGAAAGGAATCTTCTCATTTGTTGGTTTTGATACAAAGTGGATCGAATTTCATAATGTAGAACGCGTTGCTGGACAAACGAAGTGGAGTTTAAAAAGTTTATTCTCCTATGCCTTTGAAGGAATTGTATCTTTTTCTACGAAACCATTATTGTTTGCGGGAATTGTTGGAACTATCTTACTAGCAATATCAACCATTCTAGGAATGAGCATTATCATTCGTTTATGTTTAAGCCAAGTGATTCCCTCATCATTTTATCTACTTACACTGCTTGTCTTTTTAAGTAGTCTACAAATGATTTTCGTATCTATACTTGGTCAATACGTATCAAAGGATTACTTAGAAAACAAGAAACGTCCAATCTACATTATCAAGGAAAGTGATTTATGAGTTTTGCGAAAATTCTACTTTGTCTTAGTATTTTACTTTTTA
Organism: Breznakia sp. PFB1-19; assembly: GCF_029893935.1. NCBI lineage: Bacteria > Bacillati > Bacillota > Erysipelotrichia > Erysipelotrichales > Erysipelotrichaceae > Breznakia > Breznakia sp. PFB1-19. The sequence goes on along the minus strand of NZ_JARXXJ010000001.1, from coordinate 181,344 downwards.
AAACTCCTACAATCCAACAAACAGAACATACAAGTTTGATGATTGTTGCACATCCTGATGATGAATCGCTTTTTGCTGGTGAAGAAATACGCTCACATCCCTATTTTATTTTATGCATTACGAATGGAGACAATCCTACACGTAGAGCGGAGTTTATGCAAATGCTAAAGAAGACAAACAATAATGGAATCATTCTTTCCTATCCAGATAAAGTAAACAATCGGCGAAGTGATTGGTATTACGAAAAAGAAAGCATCAGAAAGACACTTTCTTTCTATACAAAAATATATGACTGGAAAAAAATTGTTACTCATAATCCACAAGGTGAATATGGGCATCAACATCACATCATGACAAGTAATATAGTAAAAAATATTACCCAACAACAAAACATAAAAGAAAAACTCTATTGTTTTTCCTATTTCAAGAAAGAGCAAAATCCACCATATGCAAAACAACTCACGAAAGCACAACATCAAGCAAAAGTGGAATTACTTGAACTCTATTCTTCACAAGAAAAAACAGTTCATAAGTTTGATCACTTCATTGACTACGAGAAAATCGTTCCCTATTTCAATGATTGAAAGATTTGTTCAATCTCTTGTCTTTGCCAAGCATCTAGTGTACCTAGGTGCTTTTTTAATACCGTATACCACTCTCTAGCACTTTCTAAGCGAGTAAGTGTATCTGTATCTAATGTGGGTGTCTGTTGAAATAAAAACTCCTCAGGATAGATATAACGAAACAATAAAGCAAGCGTTAAACTATCCAACTTACAAAAATAGATTTCATATTCTTCTTGATTGAAAATCGACATATCAAGAATATCCAAAACATCATGAATGGATGCCTTAGATGACAATAATTGTTGAACTCTAGCTTCTGTACAAGATTCTTGTTCAATCTGTTCAACTATATCCAAAAATGAATCATTGTCCATCGCATGGTGTACTTGAAATTGTACTTTACTACAATCTTCCATTTCATAAATAATAAATGAAGCAAAACTTTGATGGTTAATAGCAATTTGTAATTCTTGGATAAATCGTTCTTTAAAGCGCAAAGAATATGTGTACATTTCAGGATTAATAATATTTTGCAATCGCTTGTATGCTAGATTGGCAAATGTATTTGCATTTGTAATTTTCTGCGCTAAAAATTCTAATTCTACTTTAGTGAGTAATAATTTCTTTGGATTTGGAAGTAAACAGGCAAATAGTTGTTGTCGAAGTAGTAGTTCCATAACATTCAACCCTAGTACATGTACACTAATCCCCTTTTGCAATTCATACCATCGTACAAGTGTTTCTAACTGATTTTCATACAAATGACAAAACTGTTGTTCCAAATCAAAACGATTGGCATATTCTTGTGCTAAATCAAGACCAACCAAACCATACATTTGATGATCCAAAGCAAGCCCATCTAATAATGGATAATCAAAATCTTGCTTACAAAGTGTTGCTTTATATGCGGGATGATAATCCTTAATAAAATCAAAGAATTGATGATGCAAGACATCTTGATAGCGCTCATTTTCCACGTGTAGTGCTTGTTTTTCTAAACGCAATGCTTGGTGCTTTAAAGATTCAAGTTGCTTTTCTATATACTGAAAGCCCTGTTGATAGAAGCTTTCTATATGATTTGCTTGTAGTAAACTCGGGTTGTCTTTATATGTATGTACATGATCAAGTGCATACAAAATACTACGATGAATTTGCTTATAGGTATGCAATGATATAGTGGAACTTCTTTTATGGTTATATTGCAATACCAAATGATGTGCAATCTTTACTAGTTCACTTTCAATTGCTTGTACTTGCACCTCATCTATTTTCCCTTCTTTTTGTAGTTTATGAACCATATCCGTAAATGAATATTCTTGATATTGTGCATGTATTAGTTCATTCATTTTGAAGACCTCGCAGTTTGGATAATTTGATAGATACATTCACTATCTAATTGACCATGATTATGCAAGTATTGTAGATACATCAAAGCAACTAGCTCATCATCATATAAACGAGCTCGTACATATTTACGTATGGCATAATACGCATTCATAAAAGATGCAATTGCATCCACAAAATCATCTTGTCGAATAAATGGTGAATATGCAAGTTTACTAGCAATGGTAAAAATAATATTCGTATGAATATCGATCAAGCCAAATTGGGTATAACTTTGTTTCTGACAAATGATCAATTTGTTAATATCTTCATTTGATAATTGATGTCCAGCTTGTGCAATTTCATAATTCACATCATGTAATTGAAGACTAAAATCAGTTGTGTTTGGGATATTGTTTTGTCTCATAAATGACCTCCGTGTACTCTTTATACGCCTCATTACGACACATGACAAGCCTTGAAAAAAAGACGAAAATATGGTAATATAACACTATAAAAAGAAGCAAAAAAGTAGAGAAATTTTCCACAAAACGGAAACTCTCTACTTTTTTATTTTAGTATATCAAATCTGTCAAGTTACACATCAAGTTCGCGAAAGTCATGAGAAATCATTTCTTCAAACATGAGTTTTCCATCTTCATATGTAAAGCGTAAGATTGCACAATTTGGAATTGGATACGTAATTTTTGTTTTTGCATATGCTTCATTTGCACGATAGAGTTGTGCACACGCTGCACCATGAGAAACCATTAACACCTGTTGATGATCCTCTTGATCCATAATGTTCGTGACAGTATCCATCAAACGTTTACGAAACTCCATTTCGTCTTCTCCACCATATTGCACAAAGAAATCACCATACGGCGGTTTTGGGTCAACCACATCATTAGATCCTTCTAAACGACCAAAATTCCATTCCTTTAATCCACGCACACGTTGGTATGCTTGCTTACTAACAAGTTCCAATGTATCACTTGCTCGTTCTGAAGTTGACGAGTAAGCGTGATCAAATACAATATCATGCTCCTTAAAATATCTTCCTGCAATGATTGCTTGGTTTTTTCCTAATGTAGTTAGTGGAGAATCACTCCACCCTTGTTTAAGATGTAAGACATTGAACAACGTTTGTCCATGTCGCATAAAATATAATGTTTTTGCCATACTACTCCCTTATTATACACTTATCAATAATTTGTCTTTCTTGTATTGCTGTTTCTTGTAAATACGTCGCAAAACCTGATGCATTTGGTTTGTTGATACACGATGTAACATAAGATGCATCATCTTTTAAAAACACATGAGGTGTCAGTTGCCATTTCAATAACATATAATTCAGCAATAATGCACATACACATGTATTTCCTTGTGTAAAAGGTTCAATTGTCCTCATTACTAGGTATAATGAAGCAACTTGCTTATACTGTCGTTTGATAACACGAACTTTAGAATGATGAAATGTATCCAACACTTCCTTAAACGCCAATTTTGCTTGTGTATTCCTATATGTTACTTCAATATTTGCATCCTTGTAAAGAAGTTGTACAAGTTCTAGCACATCATGTTCATCTATATCTTTCTTACTACTTGCAAGTTCTAACATTTGATTAAATGCTTGTTTGTAATTGAGAATCGCATAAATTTGCTGTGGAGATATTGTGAGAATGAACTCACTTGCATGAAATGCTAAAGCATATACTTCCGCGTACGATAAATATTGTTTTTGCTCAGATAACGCAAAGAAAATACTTCGTGATACGAAGCTACGATAATACAGTGTATGTTTTTTTAATAACTCTGTGATATTCATTACTATCATTGTACATGAGTCCATCGTATTTGTCGTTACTTATTCATTGAACAAAATTGCACATCATTCATCTTTTTGTTTTTTCTTTTCTTGATAGATTTTATAACTAGCAAAAAGATACATTGCGTCGGCAAAAAGAATGGCGATAGCAAAGGCGAACTCACTTCGATCGTTGGTTAACAAAACATACACAGCGTATATCAATGTTAGTACACTTATTATATCACTAAGCGTTTTTAAGACTTTCTTCATATATTCATCATAACATATCAAATATCGAATTGCATATTTATACAAAAAGCAGTCACTAGACTGCTCCTATTTTTGTAATGGTGAGAACTTTGCATCGAAGACCTGCATATAGTATGTGTTTTCATCCTGCAATAGTTTCAATGCAGTTTGCTTATCCACAACTAAACGTATTCCATATATCTTTGTTTCATCATTCTTTAGTTTTTCAACTTCGTCATTGATCACATCGATTACATATGGATAATTTACTGCTCGTTGAAGAAATTCACTATGATCTTTCAGTAATTTTAAAGAACTTGCATAAACTTCTTTTAGTCCTTCTTCAGTATAAACTACATCTCCGCATAATCCTGGATATGATGTTGAACACACTTGCGGGAAGTATAGTGGTGAGAATCCTAACGTATTAATATCGCGTATATTTGTCGCAATGTATTGTATATCCACATCAGCTAAGATTTCCTGTTTGTATGTAGCAAATTGATCAAAACTCATCAACGTATCAAAAGATATAGATATGTCGACTTGTGCAGACTCAGGTAAATTATCAATATCTTTTTTTAGAGCTTCATGTTGTTTAGCTATTTCATTTTCACTAAGTTGAAGATAATCGTCTTCATCCGTTATTTGCTTATCCTTTGCATAAAACTGATACACATGAAACATCGTATGTAACTGAATGCGACGATTACTTACTTCAATTACATCCTCAGATTCACCATAATTGATTCGATCTAGATATGAGATATACCTTCCATAATACTCATAGTTACCAGAACCTAAGTTTGTGTAGCTACCATCCCCGAAAAGCGGAACATAGACAACTCCAGGATTTGCTACTGAAATATATGCTGAAACAAGCATTTGGAAGTCCTGACGATCTATTGAATCTTCCTCATCACCAAATACATTATAATATCCTTCAATCTTCTCATTTACTGGATTGTAACTTGTAAGTTCTTTAAGCTTGTTTATACCAAAATACGCCCCAGTTAATACAAGTGCCACAATTAGTGTATATACAAGCATTCGCTTAACAAAATTCATATTCATACCATGTTTGATTTTCTTGAATGTTTTTTGATCAATATCTTTAGTGTCCATTGATAATAAATCATCAATTTTTTTATCTTCGTTCATAACATTTCCTCCTCTTTTGCATAAGCGATTAGTTTTTGTTTCACTCGATATCGTATACTGCGAATATGATCAAGTGATATTTTAAGCAACTGTGCAATTTCTGCATCGTCCAATTGCGTTACCAAACTTAACAACATAACATTTCTTTCTTTATCTGATAGTGTGTAGATTTTACGATACAGCCACCGTTTTTGTTCATCTTTAATATATTTCTTTGTTGCATCATAAGGATCTACCAACCACTCTACTTGATATTGACCTTCATCTAATAAGCGATGATTCTTTCGATATGTATCAATAAACTGATTTTTTAATACTCGAAATAACCATGCTTCAATTTCTTTTTCACTTTTCAAATTAGTCATACCTAATTTGATAAATGTTTCAGATACCAAATCTTCAGCAGATGCTTCATCTTTTGCCAGTGACAACGCAAAAAGATATAGACGTTGATGATATGTATGATACAAAATTTCTAGCCAACGATTCTCCATACGTTTCCCCTTCACTTATATAACGAACTTATAGACAAAAAATGACAAAACTTTTCAAAAAAAGTGTACCATGTATTCTGGCAAAAAAATATCTATTATTGACAACATGCGAATGTTTTACCCCACAAATAAATACTGACAATATAAAAGTTAGAAGTTAATTGATTTTCAATATAATATTCAAGAAAAAGCAAAAGATAGATTATATAATCCACACAAAGTAGTACATGATATCATATAATCTATCCTTTTTTGATCTTTTTCATTTTTAATTCTTTTTGTTTATATTTTTTGCAATATCAATAATCATTGTTTCAAAATCTTTGTTACTAATCCCGATGTCAGCAAGTAAATCATCAAATTCTTTTCTGCACATTTGACTTTCAGTGTAGTTCTCTTCGCCATTTGTGTATACAATACATTCTTTTGATTGTTGTTGAACTTTACCTAATGTAATAACTGCATTACTTTTAGAATTGACCAAAAAAACTATATTCAAATCTTTTAATTTTGTCTCATTATTAAATTTATATTCTTTATTTTCAAGATTTACAGTTATCACATCATTTCCTGCCCATCTATTTGCACTTATTTCGAATCCACTTTCAAGAAATAAAGATACATGATCGTCATCAGACTTACATATCATCAACACTACACATGATATCAGTAAAGCAAAAATAAAGACTCCTTTTTTAATTTTCATCTTAACCTCTCATAACTTTTTTGAAAAACTCTCCAACTCTAGGTGAAAATTCAAACAATTCAGCAAAGCGTTTGTACTGTTGTATTTCCAAAGATTACAAAATTTTCCATTACTATCAATGAAAATATCATACAAAACCTAAATCATTAACTTTTTTCACCTTCCCATTGTTTTTAACTGTGAAGATAATATGTTCACAATTTAAACTGCTCTCTCAGTAATTTAAAGAATTTCATAATAACAGAAATTCTAGTTATTTTATCTCAACATCATTCAGTTTATTTACTATCAGCTTCACATGTATAGCCTTTAATTACTAATTGCTTAATAATGTCATTCATAATTTTCGAATCATTCGTATCATCAAGTATTAGTTCATCTAAGACATTATCTTTAGCAATAAAGACCACTCTGACCCCTTCATTAACAAAGTCAACAGTAAGCTCAGATTCATCCAATCCCATTTCATCACTGAATGTTTTCTCAATTTCTTTGCGATCATCTTCATTCAATTCCTTTTTATCACCAATGAAATAGTCTGGATGAAAAACAAGTTTAACTTCAATTTCATCTACTATCGTTTCATAATCGAGTGAGCTTATCTTATAAGTGCTAATAATACCTGCTTCCTGCATCTTACATATTTCAGTTTTATAATTAGTTTTTCCATCTACAAATGACAGATTGTTAGAACATCCTGCTAAAATCGCAGTTAAGATAATAAGCATGATTGTTTTCTTTGTTTTTTGATTTTTTTTCATCTCTCCTCCAATATTCGTTATGTATTTTTCAACCATTTATTGAAAAGTGTTATTTCATTTTATATTACATCGATTCTATGTTGGAACAACGGTCGTTTCCCAAAACATATTAGAAAATGAATTGCATTGATATAACATAGACGATGGGTGTACAACCTACATTCTACTTTAAACATTTGTTGTTTATCTTTTTGTTAAATATCATAGTACTTAATAGTGTTTGTCCTATTTTATTACAAACATATTTTTCTACACTCAAAACTTTACTTATATAATCAATAATTGTTCTTTATTGCCCTTTCGTTGTTTTAGAAGAGTTCTCATTTATTAACCCCTCGTTTTCTTTCGTTAAACTACTATATTCTACAAATGACTTAGCTCTATTATCACTCAAAGTTATGACTACACCACTATCGGTATCCACGAATGTTCAAGAATCTTTCATTAGAAATTTCAATCCTAGTTGTTTCTTCGACACTTTCAGTAAAATCTTCCATTTTTATTACATCCTGCTTAGCATCTTCTCTCTCAACATTATTCAACACAGAATAATAGAGAACGTTACGACTGAACTTAAAATTAATAAATTTTTTTAAATCCCCCTTTTTTAAGTGTTTAATCAATCAAATCCACTAAGCAATTCAATTTATTTCTATAGTTTATCTCTCAACATTAGTAAAACTTTCTACACCTCCTGCTTCGTTTAATAACGTGTACTCTTTATTTAATAGTTCTATAAATATAATAGGTCAAACAAATACAAATGTCAACACTTAATCAAAACAACGATATTCAAAGTAATTTTATAAAAAGCATAAAAAAACCATATAACTCCAAACAGAATTATATGGTTTCAATTTTAGTACAATAATAATTCACTATTTATGAATCAAAGTTCACAATATACGTTTTACTTACTGCAATATCTCAAATATAGAATGAGTAGTTCCAACAACATTTATAGTTGTACTATTTTCTCTTTGTATTAATTCTGTACAGTTAGCATGAAAATTACCCAAAACATTCTTTATAAATTCAAAAATAAACTCGTTAAGTAAACTAATATTGAAATCTTCATTATTTACTTCCTGTAGTAAGACTATTTAGTATATTTACATACTCTAAGAATTCACGTCTTCCCTTTTTTGTTAACGAATATGTAGTTTGCGGCTTATTGTTAATAAACTCTTTTTTGACAGATATATAATCATTTTCGACTAACTTTTTTGTATGCGTCGTCATATTACCATCTGAGCATTCACAAATATCTTTTAATTCGCGATATGTTAAATCAGATACTGAAAGGCTTGCGATCATTTGCAAACGAATATTTGATTCGAATACCTTTGACGTTTGAAGAAGTTTAGTCGACATCTTTAGCACTTCTCAATAATAACCAGCAATACAATAAAGAAATAATCGGAATTATATTAAAATCTGCAAACCAAACAAAACAATCGTTCATTTTAACTATAAAAAGAAAATAATCTGTCAATTCAACCGCTGTCTCCATAGTTATCCTTACATAAACAACACATGCAAAATAGATTAACAAAAAAATAATCGGTAGTAAAAAAGTTTTTCTTTTCGTAAAGTTATATATAAGCAGAAAAGCAGCTATCATAATAATTACTTCCAACGGTATCATTAAATGCATATAATACATTATAATTGAATCAAAATAGTATATAAGTATAAAAACAAGACTATTAAATGACAATAAAATCGGTATTATCATAAATGAGTGCAAGAAATTTTTATCAGATAAATTCATTTTATTTCGCTTAACAAGATAATAATATAAGCATGGAATTACTATATAAAATGATATCAGCATTATTCGATATATCGAATAATATAGTTCACTCTGATAAAGTCCATTTATGCGCATAATTGATTGGTATATATATATAATTGTAGATGCGATAAAATAGAAAAGGAAAAGATATTTCATATATTTCGATATATTACGAGTATCTTTGTTTTTCGACAATACAAAATGAGTATTACTTATTGCGGTGTTAATTATTTCTTTTGAATTTTTCATGTGATTCATCCTCTAAAATAATTATAGGAAAAGCATTTAAGTATGTAAAGATATTTGTCACGTAAACTAAGTGTTTTATTTTATCGATATTACTATTTATTAAAAAGTAATAAAGCTAAACTACAACTGTCGTAAAAAGCTTTTGAAAATTTATAACTCGATAGTTTGATAAAGATTCATTTCTTTTAATTTTACATTTATTATCAGACTTTAGCTTTCTTTTCATTTTAGAATAAGTTAAGTATTCTGTTTATTCCTTTAACTCAACTATTAATAATATGTGTACCATACATACACATTGTCTAATATCAACAACTTTACATCAATAGTAGCTTCAACTATAATAACCATATCGATAACTGTAATACATAAAGAAAGAACTACTAGATTCAGACTACTGACTTGAAAGGAGAAAACAATACATGTATAGACTTATTTATGACGTAATACAATTAATGTTATTATTATATATCGCAATAAAAGTTAGTGATATTAAGAGTAATGATCATGACAGATAATAAAAATATTAGCAGTAATTCTGTTTATCGCTGACTAATCTCAACACGATATAACACAGTGTTTATATAACTTGAGAAGATTAAAACGAGTAAAAAGCACTAGAGTTTATGGTGTGTGTTCATGCAAGCGAATAGTACACCACTATTGCTATTAAAAAGGGACCTCGCATACCACAATCTGTACAGTTCCGTATACACCGTTTCAATTAAACTTATATCTTAGTACATATCAATCTAAACAACTAACTAGTCAATCTTGACTAGTTTTTTAGGTATTACATGCACCATATATTATAAGCGTATAAGATGATAATGCAGGTTTATGTATGATTATTTGTCTTGCTTGGTCTATACAATAACTAACTTTTGAAGTCACCATTATTCTATTTATAAATTTATTTAGCAATATCTTCGTCACTAGCATCTTTGATATTTAATATATAACCATCGTCTGCATACGTCACTATCATTCCTTTGTATGGTTTTGGTAACCCCGTAATCTTCTCATTGCGTACAAGTTCTGGATATCCTCCTTCTTTGATAAGAAATGAGCGTTCATCCTGAAATTCAATGATCGTACCTGGCTTCATACTTGCAGGAATGAGACTTTCCACATTTTCACATGGCTCGCATTCCATTTGATTTGAGTTATCCTTTGCTTTCGATTCTTGTTGAGACTGACAACCACTTAGATATATACAGATGCAAACACATAAACACAACACTTTTTTCATACACAAGTCTCCCTATTATGAATTCAACTAGCTTTTACTAAAGCACAAAAAAAACTTGGAACATATCCAAGTTTAATAAGTAATATGGCGGTCCTGATGGGACTCGAACCCACGATCTCCTCCGTGACAGGGAGGCATGTTAACCACTACACCACAGGACCATATTTTCTTCGTTTGCGAATTGTTTACCGCTAACGAAGTTAATAATAACAAAGTTTTTCTATCTATGCAAGTCTTTTTATGCAACTTTTTTAAATTTTTTTCTTTTTTTTATAATTCGCTATATTTACTTGGTTTACGCAATCTCTAAACCTAGCATAATCGCGATACTTGCTGCTTGATCAAAACGTATTTTTAAGCCTTTACTATGCTGTAGATCTAGAAATAAACTTTCAAATTCACAAGTACTTATATCAATCCCTGCCAGTTTGGTTTCTCGCAAGTCTAACTTTTGAATCATACAATGATCAAATTGTAATTCCTTATGTTTCGTATGTAGAAATGAAGCTTCTACAAGTTCACATGATTCAAATAAGACATGTTTTATTTTTGTTGATGCAAAATTAGCATAACGAAGAATTGAATCTTTAAAACGTACATATCCCAAATTCGCTTCAATAAATAAAGAACCAACCAATTTGCAGTGAATGAAATCAACACGATGGAGTAAGGTTTCTTCAAAATTGCAGTTTGATAAATCACAGTATAAAAAGATCGTATCCAACATTTCAATCTTTTCAAAAGTTGGTAAGGTAAAAGTACAACGTTCAAACTTCACTTGATCATATGTATATGTCTCTTCATCAACAATCGTACATGATTTATAGTACGTATTTGGTTCAATATGGCTAATGACTTCATTTTCGATAATATCATCGTATTGTTCAATCGGTGTTGTATGTTTCATATATTCTATGATAGCTCAAATTGTGAAAATGCTAAAGGATTTTTTCAAATCCGTGTACCTGCTTTGCATGTATAGAAATGCTAAGGTATAGTAGAATTAGCTAAGAACTAGGGAGGGACGACAAATGAAACAGTTTGATGCGAAACGTATTACTGAAGTTGTTGAACGCTATATGGAAGCTGTATACAAAGGAGATATTGAAACCTTAAAAAGTATTTTCTATGGGGATGCAGCAATGTATGGATACATCAAAGAATATGGAGTGATGGCTACACCACAATTATTCTATGATGAAATCACAAGTAAACCAACAATGGAAGAAAACCATGATCTATGTGAATATGTGATTACACATTTACAAGTAGAAGGAAACATTGCTTCTGTTTGCTTGCAAGTAGAAGGCTTCTATGGAGAAGGTACAGTAATCGATATGTTCCACTTAATGAAAATCGAAGGTGTTTGGAAAATTACGTGCAAAACATTTTCACATAGAGCATAAAAGAATCCCAATGGGATTTTTTTATAGTATGATATACATATGAAAAATAGAAAACGAAAAAGTACTTTTTTAATTGGACTATCAATTCTTTGTGTTGTCTTACTAAGTGTAATTGCCTATGAAGGTGTTCGTACAATTATGCACAAAGAAGATATGACACCAATTGCTTTATATGAAAATTCAACAAGCTTATTTACAAAACAAACACCAGATATTTCTAGTGTAATAGAAACTGATTTTCCAAATGGAAGATTTTATGAAGAACGTAAAAAAGCAGAGGAAGAAAAAAAGGCAAAAGAAGAAGCAGAACGTAAAGAACGTGAAGAAAAGCAACGACAAGAACAAGAGGCAAATAATCAGCAACCGAACACCCCTGTTCAAATACCACAGTATAATGGTGATAAAATTGTGTGTTTAACTTTTGATGATGGACCTGGTTATGGCTCTACAGAACGCATTCTTAACACATTGAAACAATATAACATCAAGGCTACATTCTTTGTATTGGGTCAAAAGGTTGCACAAAACCCTGGTTTGCTTATGCGTATGGTAGCTGAAGGTCATACAATTGGTTCGCATAGTTATGACCACCCAGATTTAACTACTTTATCTATAGAAAGTATGAAGGCACAACTTAACTCAACTGACCAACAGATTATTGCTGCTGGTGGCTATACAACAAAATATCTTCGACCACCATACGGAAGTTATAATGATGCAATTACTCAAGCAATTGATAAAAAAATCATTTTATGGAATGTGGACAGCAATGATTGGCGTAACAAACAAAACCCACAAGGTACAGTTAATAATGTAATGTCAACACTTCAACCACATTCACTCATTCTTTTCCACGACATCTATGATAGTAGTGCAACTGCACTTGAACAAATCATTCCACAATTACTTGAAAATGGATATCGTTTTGTGAGTTTGGAAGAGTATATACAATTAACTGGATATTAAACAAAAAAGGTAAGTCAATCACCCCATGTGAACTTACCTTTTTTGCTCTCGATTTGCATGTATGTTTGTGAAACGACTCGATTTAGTTTCGATATTTACTGAATAAAATATCCGCTAGTTCTAAACTGAACTCACCTTTACCAATAAGTTCAATCGTTTTTGGATCAAATCCATCTTGACCTTTTACAAGATCTTCAATCTTCGAAAAGATTTGTTCATGTTTTTCTTTCACTTCACCATAACTTAAGTTATACATTTTGGCTAGCGAAAGTAATGAACCTTCTGCTTTTACATAGTCATCCATGTATGTTTTTTCTTCTTCATTTAAAATATTGTACCAATTCATGATAAGTCCCCACTTTCATATCGCTAATCATTTCACATTTTGTATAGTAAGAAATCCCCATACAATTGAATTTCTTAGTGCTATTCTAACAAAACCGAAATAAAACTTCTATAGAATCTTTTGTGTTTTTTGTGTGATGTTATACGTAATTTACTTTTTCTTAAGATTTTTCATGAAATCCAAAAGAAAAGTGAGCATACATCTCACTTTATAGTGCTTTTAAGTAATCAACAATTTGTTGCGCATTCTTTTCTGGACTTGCCTTTTTATATACTTTTATAATCGTTCCAGTTTCATCGATAACAAATGTTGAACGAGCAACACCCATGTATTTCTTTCCATACATGTTCTTTTCTACCCATACACCATAGTTTTCAATAGCATCTAGACTTGGATCACTCAACAAGATAAACGGAAGATCATATTTATCAATAAATTTCTGATGACTTTCTCTTCCATCTTTACTAATACCAATAACTACTGTATTTTCATCCTGTAAATCTTGAAATGCATTACGAAATGCACATGCTTGTTTTGTACATCCTGGGGTGTTGTCTTTTGGATAAAAGTAAACGACGACTTTCTTTCCTTTATAGTCATGTAAATGATGCAGTTGTCCTTGCGCATCTTCTAAAGCAAAATCATATGCTTTCATTTTTTCTTCTAACATGATATCCACCTCTTTTCATCCATACTTTATCGTGGTTAATAGTTGAATGCAATTTTATTGCCCGTAGTGTTCATTACATAAAGCATAAATTAGATGATCTTGCCATGCTCCATGTACATATATACTTCGCTTTGCTAGACCAATCTTTTCAAAGCCACAACGTTCAAGCAAATGAATGGACTGCTCATTTGATGGCATAACCCAAGCTTCCAAGCGATGCAATTGAAGTTGACTAAAAGCAAGTTGAATAATTTGCTTCATTGCTGCAGTTGCATAACCTAAATGCTGATAGTCTTGATCAATACAATAACCAATCCAGGCATTTTGCATAGCTCCTCTTTCCACTTGAAATACATCAAAAGTTCCAATCAATTCATCTTCAACAAAAATACCATAACTATATGCAAGATCGCTCATCCGCAATGCAAGTACATGCTCCATGCGCATTTCTTGTCCCTCACGCGTAAAAAAGCTATCTGGTTTGGTTGGGTTAAACTTCTCAAAATTTTCTTTATTGTATGTTTCGAACTCGACCAATTGGTCAATATCGTTGACGCTCAAAAAGCGTATTGTAAATTTTCCTTCATTCATATATCTATTATACCCTATTTACCTTACATTTTTGTTATGGGATACTTGAGTTATTCATGGTACAATAATTTCGGAGGGATTGCCTATCAAAAAAAATGTACTAAACGCACTGCTTTTAATTGCTCTTATTACATTTGCTTTGTGGTTTGCTTTACATGATGATTACCAACAAGTTATTGAAAACATTAAGGCTATACCAATATGGCTAGTCTTCATTGTTTGTGGCTTAGGTATCACCTATTATTTACTACAAGGATATGTTATAAGCCAATGTGCGAAAATATATAAAAAAGATATTCGAGTTATCGATGGAATTCAAAATGCATACGTTGCTGCTTTCTTTAATGGAGTTACTCCTGTTGGTGGTGGCCAAGTTGCACAAAGTTTTGCTTTAAAACAAATTGGAATGAAAATTCCTGACATTGCAAGTACGCTTTGGATGGATTTCTTCATGTTTCAAATTGTTGTAATTATCTATGCGGCTTTGATGTTGCTGTTTAATTTAGAATTTGTCTTTGGAAACATAATGCTGTACTTCCCGTTCATCATAGCTGGTTGGTTGATTAATTCAGCTGTAATTGTCGCTTTATGGTTAATGACAAAATTTCCAAACTTCTTTATTAAGTTAACAACAAAAATCATTAATTTATTACACAAAATTCGGATTATAAAAGAACCAGAAGAAACAGCAAAAAAATGGAAACTCTCATTGGAGTATTTCCATAGTGAAATCATCAAGTTGAAAACACGCAAGAAATTACTTGTCAAAGGAATTCTATGTAATATCATTCGTATGACAATTTTCTACAGTATTCCCTATGTCATTGCTCTAGGTTACAACATGCCTTTTGATGCCATTGATGTACTACATATCATTGCGATTTCTTCATTTGTGCATATGCTAAATGCATTGACACCACTTCCTGGTGATACAGGATTTACCGAAACCATGTTTATTTTAATGTATGCCGTTGTCTTCCATGATTATGCAAAACCAATCATGATTATATGGAGACTAGCAACATACTATATCAACATCATCATTGGTGCTTGTGTACTTTTCTATTTTCGAATCAAAGGTGCAAAAGCAAAAAGTGATGACATCTATCAACAGTAAGAGACAGATCCAATGGACCTGCCTCTTTTTTTATTGTATAGGTAGTATAACCTGTACTGTAAATATATCATTTTGACTATGTATTGCCATCGTTCCTTTATGCATCTCTACAATACGTAAGCAAATGGATAATCCTAAGCCATGTCCACCCGTTTGTGAGTTGCGATCATCATCTACACGATAGAAACGCTCAAATAAACGGGACTGTTTCTCTGCTGGTATGGTTGGACTTGGATTACTGATTGATAGGTTCACCTGCTTTTGGTCAACATGTAAATCTACATGGATTGTATGCCCTGCCTGTGTATACTTCAATGCATTTTCTAGTAAAGAGCGTACGACTTGTTCAAGTAATTCTTTATTTCCTAAAATGTGTACATGTTCTTGAATATTTGTTTGTACGCTTAACTCTTTTTCAAATGCTTGAACTTCAAAAGTTAAACATTCTTCATCAACGACACGTGAGAAATCAAAATCTTGATGTTGCAGTTCATGTTCATCTTCAATTTTGGTTAAGTACAGTAAGGAATTCGTCAATTTCGTTGTACGTTTTAACTCTTCTTGAATATTATCTAACCACTTTTTCTGACTTTCTACAGTTGCATCCTTGCTTGTAAGAATCGCATCTACATTTGTAGAAATGATGGTAAGTGGTGTTTTTAGTTCATGTGATGCATCACTAACAAAATCTTGTTGCTTCTTGAAGTTCTTTTGAATTGGTGCAATTGCTCGTCCTGCAAAGTAATTAGAAAATAGTGCAACCACTACAATAGAAACTACACTCACAAGTCCAAATGCAATCAACATTTCTGTAATCACACCAACTTGTTGGTTAATATCTAAAAATGCAACCAAATAATTATTACCGTATGCTTTCAACTTATAGGCAAAATAACGTCCATCTAGTTGGAAATATCCATCTTCATCTTCAATTTCCACATGTTCAAGTAAGTTTGAATAGACACTTTCACTCATAGATACAAATGATGGTTCATCTAAAGAAAGAATCTCTTTCTTTTGATTTACCAATACCAAATACGTCATATTTCCAGGACCTTCATCTTTTGGTTTCCCTTTTAAATCCGGCATGTTTCGTGGCACATCTAGACGCATGCTCAATTCATTATCAATATCTCTTGATGTATTTTGAATACTTATAAAACCAACGGCAAAAAAAGCAACCAAAAGGATACAAACAATACTGAGCAAATTCATCCATAAAAACTTTTTGCGTAACGTTTTAAACATCGGACACCTCCGTAAGTTTATAACCAACACCACGAATGGTTTGAATGATCGTTGTTGAACTTAAATATTTCAGTTTCTTACGAAGAAAGGAAATATAGACTTCAACATGATTGAAATTTGCATCACTGTCATATCCCCACACTTTATCCAAAAGTAACTCTTTTGTGGTAATACTTTGTTGGTTTGACATAAGTAGTTCAAGTATTTCTGCTTCCTTCAAAGTTAAACTAATTTGATCATTTCTACTTTTGACAATTAGATTTGCTTTATCAAGAACAATATCATGAAACACTAATTCATCATCTTCTATTGCCACATTGCGTCGTCGTAAATTGGCACGAATTCGTGCTAGCAATTCTTGTGTATCAAATGGTTTGGCAATGTAATCATCTGCACCATAATCAAGTCCACGAATTTTGTCCTGGATACGATCTTTTGCAGTCAACATTAAAATTGGAATTTGAATATCTTGCGCACGTAAAGCAGATAGCACTTCAAATCCATCTTGTTTGGGTAACATCACATCCAAAAGAATTAAATCATGGATATTTGCAAGTGCTTGCTCTTCTCCATCAATTCCATCATATGCAACGTCTACTATATAATTGTGCTTTTTTAGAACTTGCGCTAATGAATCAGCAAGTTTCTTTTCATCTTCAATAATTAATATACGCATAATGTTTTTCCACTTTGATTATAACATTCTTTCTTAAAATAACCTTAAAGTTCATTTCAAGTTCTTTTAAGACTTCTTTTGTATACTCACTGATGAAGCAAGAGCTTTACCAACAGAAAGGATAGATTATGGCAAAAGAAGTATTTGGTCGTCATGAATGTAAATTCAAAGTGACTCAACAACAAAAAGATGCATTACTTGCAGATCTAGCAGGTACAATCGAAAATGACATCTACAATAAAGATGGAAAACCCTATACCATCTATAACTACTATATCGATGATATTCACAATACCTTTATTCAAAGATCCGTAAGTAAACCGCTGTATAAAGAGAAATTGCGAATTCGCGCATATGAACCGTTTTGTGATAACACGATGGTTTTTGTGGAAGTCAAAAAGAAGTATAAGAAATATGGAAATAAGCGACGGATTATGATGCCTTTCAAACAAGCAAAAGCATTTGTTGAAAAAGGTGAACTACCAAGTGACCTTACAGACATCAACCAACAAGTTTTACGCGAATTGAAATATACCATTGATAAACATCGGTTACAGTTAAAAGTACATGTACAGTATGAACGATATGCGTATTTTTCAACCGTGCAAAAAGGACTGCGATTCACCTTTGATACAAATATCATCAGCAATCGTATTCGTGACAAACAACGAAGTTTACTAGAAAAGAACATGTACATATTGGAAATAAAAGCAGAACAAAGTTTTCCATTATGGTTAGTCAAACTACTACAAAAACATAAGATATATAAACAAAGTTTTTCCAAGATTGGAAAAGAATACGAGTTATATACAAAAGAAAGAAAAGAGATGAAACAACATCAGGAGGAATTATATGTTAGAAACACTTTTAAATATGAGTACGGATACAACAACGCTGTCGCTCACAAATCTACTACTTAGTATGAGCATTGCCTTAGTACTTGGAGCAAGTATTGCATTTACCTATAAACATACAAGTAAGAACCACTATTCGCAAAACTTGATTAGTAGCTTATTGTTACTGCCTGTATTAATGTGTTGCGTATTTCTACTTATTGGAAACAATGTAGCAGGTGCATTCTCATTAGCTGGAGTATTTTCTGTCATTCGCTTTCGGAGTGCACCAGGAAGCAGCAGAGATATTGTATATATTCTATTTTGCGTAGCGGTTGGTCTTGCTTGTGGCTTACAAGCTCCCCTATTCGCCATTATCATTACAGTATGTATTTGTATTGTCTTCTTTGTTTTGGACCTACTACAAGTAAGTACAAGTGGCACAAAACGAATGAAACTTGTGATGCTTGTTCCTGAGGAAATGAATGAAGAAGAAAACTTTAGCGAAATCTTAAAAGACTATACGAAATCATATGAACTGGTTCGTATGCGTACAAAAGACTTTGGCAGCATTTTTGAATTAACCTACGTGATTACCCTTTATGAAAGTCAAAATAAACACGAACTTTTAGATAGTTTACGTTGTCGTAATGCAAACTTAAACATATCGTTAAGTAATATGATGCATACAGATGAATTTTAGGAGGCTACATGAAATATATAAAACACATACTACCTATCTTACTTGTGTTAGTGCTTGTTAGTGCTTGTCAGACAAACACAAAAGAAGAAACTGATACAAGTACTACAGGATCAACCATCACCTTAAAAAACGATACCATTACCAGTGATGATACAAGTGTCCAAATTAGCGATACAACAGCTACAATAACCAAAGCAGGAACGTATACGATTAGTGGAACACTTGATAATGGACAAATCCTTGTTGATGCAAATGATACTGCAAAAGTTACCATCATTTTAGATAATGTAGATATTCACTGTGAAACAAGCAGTGCATTGTACATAAAAAATGCGGATGAAACAACTATCACCCTAAAAGAAAACACAGAAAATATACTAAGTGATGGAAGCACATATACAGTTCTTGATGAAAGTGAAGAAGTGGATGCTACACTGTTTTCTAAAGATGATCTTGTGATTGACGGAAATGGAAGTTTAACGATTCAAGCAAACTACAAAGATGGAATTGGTGGAAAAGATGATGTAAATATTAAAGATGCTACAATTTCCATCCAAGCAAATGATGATGGGATTCGTGGTAAGGATTCTCTCATTATTGAAAATGCAACGCTTACTATCACTGCAGTAAATGATGCACTAAAAGCAACAAATGATACAGAAGCAGACAAAGGTATATTAGAAATTCATGGTGGTTTGTATACTCTTACAACAACTGGAACTGATGCGACAAGTCACAAAGCCATCAAAGCCTATACATCTATCACTATTAGTGATGGTACATTTGATATTGATGCAACAGATGATGCAGTACACTCACAAAATGTCACAATTGATGGTGGAACCTATACGATAGCAACTGCTGATGATGGAATGCATGCAGATGCAACTTTGCTTATTCATGATGGAACAATAAATATCAAACAATCTTATGAAGGTCTTGAAGCTGCTGACTTACAAATCCATGGTGGGAATATTCAAATCATCGCTAGTGATGATGGGATAAATGCAGCTGGTGGTACAGACAGCAATACAGAAACAAGTACTCCAGGATTCAATGGTGGTCCTGGTGGAAATGATATGTTTTCTACCTCAACAGGTACTTTACAAATAAGTGGTGGTACAATCACTGTCGATGCACAAGGAGATGGAATTGATGTAAATGGAGATGCAACGATCACAGGTGGTTCAATTACTGTATACGGACCAGCTAACGATGGAAATGGTGCACTTGATTATGATGGAAGTTTTACAATTTCAGGTGGTCAATTAATCGCCTATGGAACAAGCGGAATGGCATTAAATGTAAGTGAAAGTTCAAGTCTAACAACTGTTATGATAAATCTTGATACAACCATTGCAGCAGGTGCAAATGTTTCAATTGTTGATGATGAAGGAAATGAAATTTATAGTGGAACAAATGCTAAAAACGCAAATTCCTTTATTATTGCAAGTTCTAAACTAGCAATTAATAGCACGTATACACTACAAGTTGATGGTAGCAAACAAACAACATTCAGCCCAACTAGTACAGTCACAACCATTGGAAATAGTGGTGGTATGAATGGAGGCCCAGGTGGTGGTTTTGGTGGACCCGGACAAGGAAGATAAGCTTCCTTGTTTTCTATTATTCTATTCATATGCTACACTATCACAGGAGGCATATCATGCAAAACATAAATAAAGATCGTTACAATAACATGCAGTACAACTACTGTGGCAAAAGTGGATTAAAACTGCCAGCTTTATCATTTGGACTATGGCATAACTTTGGTGATCATACACCGTATCAAAGTATGGTTGACTTAGTACTTACAGCATTCAACAATGGAATTACACATTTTGACTTAGCTAATAATTACGGACCGATTCCAGGACGTGCTGAAGAAAACTTTGGCAAGATTCTAAAAGAAGAAGTGGCGGGATATCGAGATGAGTTAATCATTTCAACCAAAGCTGGATATACCATGTGGGATGGTCCATACGGAGATTGGGGTTCAAGAAAATATCTTATTGCTTCACTAGATCAAAGTTTGAAACGACTAGGTTTAGATTATGTGGACATTTTCTATCATCATCGCATGGATCCAAATACACCACTTGAAGAAACAATGGGAGCTCTTCATTCTATTGTACAAAGTGGAAAAGCGTTATACGTAGGATTGAGCAACTATGATGGACCTACTTTAGAAAAGGCACTAAACATACTTAACAAGTTAGGTACACCTTGTATTATCAATCAAAATAAGTATTCCATCTTTGTGCGCGAGATTGAAGAAAATGGACTAAAGGAAACTGCAATCGCTGCTGGTAGTGGGATTATCAGTTTTTCACCATTAGCACAAGGCTTACTCACGGAACGTTACATTCACGGAATTCCTGAAGACTCACGTGTAAAAACAGATGCTCGCTTTCTTCAAGAAACTGGAGTGAAAGAAAAATTACCACAAATCCAAGCACTTCATGAAATTGCTAAGAAAAACAATATGACACTTTCACAAATGGCAATTAAGTGGCAATTTAGAGAACCAGGAATTATCAGTGTACTAATTGGAGCAAGTAAGCCTTCACAAATCATTGAAAATATAGAGGCACTCAATAAACCCGACTTAGATGCACAAACCATCGCTGAAATTGATGCAGTAATAAAACCCTAACAAATCGCTAAACAATACTTATTTATCGTAAAACGATATATTTGTATTGTTTTTTAATATTTATTGTGGTATTTTAAATATAGAAACATGGAGGTACTTATGAAGGGAAAACATATTCCAACCATTTTGTTTATATTTATTACATTGATTTTAGTATTCGTAGCATTTCTATATGGATTTTTTATTCCAGTATTAGCTGAACAGTATGCACATGGTTTTCCAGAATTAGAAAGCATCAAAAATATCGTCTTAGTTTTCATTGAATGCACAGGAATTCCTGTACTTATCATTCTTGGACTTGGATATGCTGTTGGTATTCAAATCATGAAGTTTGAACACTTTACAAGAAAAACCGCAAAGTACATGCGTAGTATTTCTGTTTTATCTTTGCTTGATGCAATCTACTTTGGTATTGGTATGTTTATTATGGCATTTCTTGGTTATATAGATCCACCTACGATCATTGGCTCAGGTGCTGCTATTATCTTTGCACTTGCTGTTGCTGGTGCAAGTTATGCTCTTAGTTATTTCATTTATGAAGCAGCAAAGTTACAAGAAGAAAGTGAGTTGACAATTTAATGGAAGAACAAGGTAAAATTGTTTTCAACATTGATGTAATGTTGGCAAAACGAAAAATGAGCGTCACCGAATTATCTAGACTTGTAGGAATCAATATGCCCAATATGTCTATTTTAAAAAATGGAAAAGCAAAAGCCATTAAAGTTCATACATTACTAAAACTCTGTGAAGCTCTTGACTGTCAGCCTGGTGATTTACTAAGCTATGAAAAAAATGATGATAACACATAAATATAAGCAAAAACCGCAGTTCTCAATTTTGAACTGCGGTTTTCTTACGCTTGTCGTAAATATACTACCATTTTTATATTATACTTCTTTGCAAGCGTTTCATATGTGACTTCTTTTATTTGTGTAATCTCATATATAATTCCTTGATAAGAAACTGTTTTTCCAACTGCGTATTCTTCATAAAATCTTCTTGTTCGCTCTTTTTGGATACCTCCAAAATTCAAAAATTCCATACATAATGAACCGTCATCCATTTTGCGAAACACTGGTTTAAATGCAGCCTTTTTCACATGGTGTCTAGATCCTAATATAATTGCGATAACAAGTACGATAATTACAACGGTACAACCTCCAATTACTAATGTTGCCTCATCCATATTCAATTGTCTCCTCTTCTTTACATACTATAGCAAAGCAAGAAAACAACCACAACGTATTCTATGTGTATATCGTGTATATTATGAATTATTGACATATTATGACTTGAAATACACAAAGCGATATAATTGTGTAAATTACATTAATAAAGAAAAACCCATCGTTAAAATGGATATTCTAACGATGAGTTTTTTATGTTTATGCAAATAATGCATTTAGTTCTTCAAGTTGATCATCATAACATAAGAACATGATGTGATCATTACTTTCAATTGTCGTATTTCCTTTTGGAATGACTACTTCATGGTTTCTTGTGATTGCAATTAAGACAGCTTTATCAGGGATTGCTAGATCCTTAATTTCTTTTCCAATTGCCATTGAGTTTGCTTCAACTGTGATTTGACTAATTGAGTATTCACCACGGTTTAATTTCATCAAGGTCATAACATTACGCATGTCAATTTCATCAACTACTAACCGTGCAAGCAATTCTGCTTGATTGACTTTCACATCAACTCCCATTTCTAAAGTAAACAGCCATTCGTTACTTGGGTGATTTACACGTGCGATTACACGGTCCACACCAAACTCATATTTTGCGATAGTTGCACTTACAAGGTTAACTTCATCTTTACCTGTAACACAAACCACAACGTCACAATCTTGCATCCCTGCTTGTGACATGATCACTGGATCACTACCATCACCTTCAACTAAGATGTCTGGACTAAATTTACCACGAATCTTTTGTAGTACTTTTTCACGCGATTCGATAACTTTTACATCGATTTCGTGTTTAACGAGTATATCTGTAATGTAAGAACCAACTTGTCCTCCACCAATAATAATAACTTTCATGATGTACCTCCTAATTCATTCCCAGTAGGCTTTTTAGTGTACCTACTGAAGAATTTAAGACAGCGATAAACAATCCATCATTTGGTTGAAGAATCGTTCCACTGGTTGGTAAGAAAGCATCGTTGTTGCGCTCAATTGAGACAACACGTACTTCTCCAAGTCGATTGATTTCTTCAATGGTTTTTCCTACAAGTAATGCTGGTACATCCACTTTTACTAATTCTACACCACCACCAAGTGACATAATACCATCAAGTTGAGTGTATGTAATAATCTCACTAGCTCTTGCGATTCCCCAGTCTGTTGTAGAAATGGTTTGTACACCTAACATTGAGTATATCTTTGCTTTGTCGCGGTCATACAAACGCGCAATAACATGTGGAACACGATAGATGTTCTTTGAGATTCTTGCAATTAGTGCATTGGTTTCATCAGAATTGGTACAACTGATTAATGCATCACTTCTTTCAATTCCTGCTTGTTCTAATACCTTTTTATCAAACCCCAATCCATTAACTGCTGTGAATGTACTTGTTTTTGCAAGTTTTTCTAATACTTCTTGGTTGGTGTCAATCAAGGTAATTTTGTGGCCTTCTAAAGAAAGTTTTTGGCATAATCCGCTTCCCATTCTTCCGCCACCGACGATAATGATATTCATTTACTTCACCCCTTTGCTTGATGATTTTTGATTCGCAATTTCTTTTCCATACATGATTTTCTTACGTAATTCTTCAAGTGCTACAACTGGAATTGGAATAAGTGCCAATATAATCCATTGCGTTAAACCAAGAGGTCCTGTATTAAAGACATCTTGTAAGAATGGCACATACATCAATAATGCAAGAAGCACGATTTCAAAGACAATTCCAAATACGATTTTTTTATTTGAGAATAAACCAACGGTAAATACCGAACGTTTATTTGTTCGACAGTTAATAACTGCTCCAATTTGACAGAACACAATTGCTGCTAGCGTCATTGTTGTTGCTTCCTTATAAACAGCTCCACTACTTGCAAGCGGCACATTTGGCCAACCATTTGCAATATTAATTAAGAAATATCCTGCCATTGAGATTACTGCCGCAATCAATCCATACCATAAGAATGCCTTGATGATTAGAGATTTCGACAACAAGCGATCTGATTTCTTACGCGGTGGTTGATCCATAATTCCTTCTTCAGGAAGTTCTGTTCCTAGACCAAGAGCAGGTAGCATATCTGTACCAAGGTCAATTGCAAGAATTTGCATAACTGTTAATGGAAGTGGAATGAGTCCACCAGAGAATAAGAATGCTGCACTAGGCACAGCTTCTGCCATATTTGAGTTTAATATATACAGTAAGAAACGACGAATGTTTGCATATACTGCACGTCCTTCTTCTACTGCTTTTACAATACTTGCAAAGTTATCATCTGTAAGAATCATATCTGCAGCTTCTTTGGCAACATCGGTTCCCGTGATCCCCATGGCAACCCCGATGTCTGCCTTTTTCAGTGCTGGTGAATCATTTACTCCATCTCCTGTAACGGCAACCGTTTCACCCATTTCTTGGAGCATGCTCACAACACGATATTTTTGTTCTGGTGCAACTCTGGCAAAGATAATTTCATCTTTTAGCGCTTGTTTTAATTCATCATCTTCCATGCTTTCTAGTTCCATTCCAGAAACTACACGTGGATTTTCGCCTTTTACAATACCAATACGTTTGGCAATACTTTCAGCAGTCAATCCATAGTCACCTGTCACCATGACAATACGAATACTTGCCTTGTGACATAGTTCAACAGCTGCTGCTACTTCTGGACGTGGTGGGTCAAGCATAACAACTAACCCAACAAAGACCATATCTTGTTCGATAATCTCTGGTGTATAAGCACTCATTTGTACTGGCACATTACTATCCTTTGTAATTGGTCGATAACTTAATGCCAACACACGTAATCCATTACGCGCATACGTGTCATTTGCTTCCATGATTTTCGTACGATATGCTTCGCTCATTTCCACTTTCTGACCATCAACGATAATATGTGTAGATAGTTCCATCACTTCTTTTGGTGCACCTTTTATAAATGCAATTCGCTTACTACCATCTACTTCTTGATGCATTTGATGAATCGTTGTCATACGTTTACGACGAGAATCAAATGGTAACTCACGAACTCTTGGCGCTTCCTGTGCAAGTTGTGTTAAATCAATTTTTGCTTTTTGAGCAACAACACCTAAACATGCTTCCGTTGGATCTCCTAACACGGTAAACCGATCATTATCTTCATTTGGTGGCACAATTCTAGCATTGCTACATAGTGCCATCCCACGTAATAATAAATCTAAGTCTTTATCATCCTTGTATGTTACAGCTTTTCCATCAAGTTCGACACTTCCTTCACTTGAGTAACCCAAGCCTGTAACTTTATATTCTTTATTTGGTAACCAAATATCACTTACTGTCATTTCATTTTGCGTTAGTGTTCCTGTTTTATCCGAACAAATAACACTCGTACTACCTAGCGTTTCAACGGCACTTAGTTTTTTAACCAAAGCATGTTCTTTTGCCATACGTTGTACAGCCATCGCTAGAGATAATGTAACTGTTGGTAATAAACCTTCTGGAATAAAGGCAACCATCATTCCTAAAGCGAAAATAAAGCTCTTCGCTACTGGATCATGTACAAATACAATTGCTGCAATAAAGAAGAATAATCCAATTCCTGCTGCAATCATTGAAATTTGACGGGTTAAACGGTCCAATTCTTTTTGGAGTGGACTTGATTCAACTTCCATGTTTTGTGTTAAATTGGCAATCTTACCAAATTCGGTATTCATTCCAATTGCAGTAACAACTGCCTTTCCAGAACCACTTGAAACACTTGTACCTGCAAAGATTAAATTTGGATATTCAAAGCGTGTTAAATCATCTTTTAGTACCGCATCACTTTGTTTATGCACAGGATTACTTTCTCCTGTTAAGGCACTTTGATTCGCTTGAAAATCTGAAGTTTCGACAAGACGTGCATCTGCACTAATCTTATCCCCTTCTTCGACAAGCATCACATCTCCAGGCAATAACTCTTCTGTTAGGATTTGTTGTTCTTGTCCATCACGAATCACACGTGCATATGAAGGCAACATTTTCTTCAATGCGTCTGTTGCTTTTCCAGCTTGGAATTCTTGCCAGAAACTAAACAATCCATTGATGACATTAACTAGCCAAATCGCTATACCTAACTCTGGCATTTCGGCAATAATCGCAACGATACCACCAAACCAAAGCAGAATTGCCATCATCGAAGTAAAGTGACCTAGAAACAATTTCCAAGTGGGCTCCCCTTTAACTTCTTCAATTTCATTCTTTCCATAGGTAGCACGTAAACGATCAAGTTCATCACTTGAAAGTCCTTGGGGCTTGCTACCAAGTTGTTCATAAACTTCTTGAGGGGGAAGTTTATAAATCTGCAAATTTTTCTTCTCCATAATTACCTTTCCCATAACATTCTAACAAATGTAAATATGAATGGACCTAAAAATCCATAAGCACAATCATACTCTTTTCTTCCTATAAATCAATACTAAACTTTAATGAATTTTATAGCAATTATGATACTTCATTTGAATGTTAAGATTCGGTTAAAATACGGTTAAAAATCGCTTATTTTCCCCTTATTATTTACGAAAGTATATGAGAGAAATATAAAACTTATATGGCTATTGTTGACTAGTAAATCGTGAATTCACTAAGATGATAATCAATGATTCCTTCATCACGCATCTTAGATAATTCAGCACTCAAAGCCGAGCGATCGACGGATAAATAATCAGCGAGTTCGTTTCGATTGAATGGAATACTAAAACGATAGTTTCTTTGTTGCTGGGCTTGCATTGATAGAAATGCAAGTACCTTATCACGTATTTTACGTTTACTTAAAATATCCATCTTTTGTGACATAAAGACATTTTTACTTGAAAGGATATACATCATATTTTTCATCAGTTGTGGATACCGAACACCAAAGTCAATAAACTGTTCCCCTGTAATAAATAAGATATCACTATCTTTATGTGCGACAACATTTACAGGTAATTCTTCTACCCGAGAAAAGGCAAAGGACTCACAAAAAATCTCACCTTTTCCTAATACATTGACAATACTACGATTTCCCCAGTAATCCAGTTTTGAAACGGTCACATTCCCTTTTAAAATGAAACCAATTGCATACTGCGATTCTCCCATCGCAAATACAGTCTGCTCACGGTCGTATGTCTTACGATGCAAACTTTCTAAGATTACTTGTACTTCTGAATTTTTTAATCCCTTGAATAAAGGATGTGCATAAATCATTTGAAATATTTTATTCATAAATTACCCCATCTGTTGTAAAAACAACATACTTCTTAAACTCACTATAGTATTCTATCATTACAAAGTCAAACGACGTAAAGGAGAAATTCAATTGAAACGTAACATAGTAACGATAAATGAAGATTTATGTAATGGATGTGCTGCATGTGCAGTTGCCTGTCACGAAAGTGCCATTGCAATGATTAATGGAAAAGCCAAACTAATCAAAGAAGACTATTGTGATGGACTTGGTGATTGTTTACCAAGTTGTCCAACAGGTGCAATTACCATTGAAGAAAAAGATGTAGAAGCTTATGACCAACAAGCCGTTGATATCCATGTGAAAGCGATGGCAGAAAAAGGAAATCCACATCATACGAATGTCGAAGTTCCAATACATGCGCATGCACACAGCGGATGTCCAGGGTCTATGGCAAGAAGTTTACAACCACAAGCAAACACTCAAGAAAACACACAAGTAAGCAGTCAAAGTCAGTTAAAACAGTGGCCAATTCAAATCAAATTAGCTCCTGTGAGTGCACCTTATTTTGAAGATGCAAATCTACTAATTGCAGCAGACTGTACAGCATATGCATATGCAAGATTTCATGAAGACTTTATTAAGAATTCCATTTGTATTATCGGTTGTCCAAAATTAGATGAAGGTGACTATACTGAGAAACTCGAGCAAATCATTGTGCAAAACAATATAAAGAGTGTCACAATTGTACGTATGGAAGTACCATGTTGCGGTGGGCTTGAACAAGCCGCAAAACATGCACTACAAAACAGTGGAAAGTTTATTCCATGGCAAGTAAAAACCATCAGCATCGATGGCAAAATCATAGATTAGAAAGGAGCTATCATGAATAAAGTTGTAAAGAATATCACACCAAGTGAAGTTATGGAACTAAAAGATTTAGTGAATGCGAACCCTGGAGAAGTCGTAAGTAAAATCATCGTCCAAAATGATAAAGTATCGATGACATTGTTTGCATTTGCCCAAGGCGAAGAAATTGGAGCACATACCTCAAAAGGGGATGCCCTTGTTACTGTACTAGAAGGAAGTGCGATTATTACTATCGATAATGTAGAACATACTGTATCTGCGAATCAAAGTATTTTAATGCCTGCAGACATCTTACACGCACTGTATGCTAAAGAACCGTTTAAAATGCAACTTACCCAAATGTTTGAATAATGCAAAGCGACCGATTTCACGGTCGCCTTTTTTTATAGATTTTGACTAAATGTATCAAGTTGCGCTTGTGTTGCTAGTACACTAAGTGCTCCTTTTTGTGTTACGGTATGTGCTGCATACAAATTTGCAAAATCCGCAAATTCCTTTAGTAGTAAGTCATCTACTACTTCGATGTTCTCTACATTTGCTTCAAGTAGTTTATACAAGAAAGCTCCAATAAAAGAATCACCAGCTCCTGTCGTATCAACGGCTGTTACTTTTACTCCTTTCGATGTAATGCATGTATCCTTACGATATATACTTGCGCCTTCTTCTCCACCTGTAATAATCAGTAGCTTACAACGATACGTAAATAATAGTTGCTTGATTTCTTCAATCTTCATTTCATCAAATAAAAATTCAAGTTCATCTTGTGAAATCTTCACGATATCAGCGTATTGTAAATACTCATGAACTACGTTTTTCAACGCAACTAAATCGTCCCATAAAGAAAATCTTAGGTTTGGATCAAAACTAACAAGAATATTTTGTTGGATTGCTTTTTTTATTACATATGTATGTGCATCTTTCATTTCACTATCTACAAGTGAAACCGAACAAAAATGTACAACTCCACAATCTTCTAGAGTCTTATTTGTCACATATGATGGTTTGTAATGTAAATCTGCAGCTGTTTTCCGATAGAAACTAAAATCTCTTTCTCCATTAGCTGCTAATGATACAAATGCAAGCGATGTATCATAATCTTTACTTTGGTGTAGTTCACTTGTATCCACACCGACTTTTTGTAATGTTTCAACAATATGATCACCAAATGCATCTGCACCTACTTGGCTTAAGATTTTAGCATGACCTCCAAGTTTAGCAACTGCACCTGCTACATTCGTTGGTGCTCCACCAACGACTCGATGAAAGCTTTCAACATCTTTGAGTCGACACCCTTTTTCTACTGGGATAAAATCAATTAACGCTTCTCCGATTGCACATAGATTTTTCATAACGATACTCCTCAATTCTTCTTTATCTAATTGTACACGAATTCCATTTTTCATCCAATAGGTTATATAGCATTCACTTAATCACTTAATACTTTATATATCATTCTGTTGTTCGTATAGCATAAACTACATATCGATGACTAAATACATCAATTGGATGGCATGTAAACAAAGTTAATCTATCATCACCTGGATGTATCAATATTTTATCAATACTGGTCGGATCAATAATTTCTGTCTCTACAACTGTATATGAAAGTTTTTCTTTAAAATTCTGTATATAAATTGTATCTCCAATATGAATTTCTTCAATGTCATGAAACATCTTTGCTTTATAGTGATTTCGATGTGCTGCAACCACAGCATTCGTATTAACTCCGCCTATTGGCATCGATGTATAAGTTAATAAAGTTGCACCATGTAACATGTTTTCTTCACTAGCTCCTAAGTATATAGGAAGTTCTAAATCAATTGTTGGGATACTAAGATATCCAATCATATTATCATCAATCCCATATTCGGATAAATCAAAACCTTGTTGTTCATAACTGAACGGGTCACTCAATTCGATTTGTCCGCTTTCAAATAACTCTTGATTATACTTTTGAAGTGCATCATATAATTCTTGCACACGCACCTGCTTTTTATTTTTATTGTCATATGTAACCTTGAATTCTTTTATTGTTTGTTTCATCTCTTTATCAAAAACAAATCGTGTTACATGTGGATACAGTAATGTACCTAACCCAACAAAAAAAACAATTATCCCAATAATCCAAATAAACTTCCTATGTTTACTTTCTTCCTTCTTCTTTGTTTTCATCCTTCTTCTTCCTTTTTTTAAAGTAAATATAACCTCCTACGCCTGCAAGAACTACACTACCAAATATGTATGGCCAGCGGATACTACGTTTTAACACCTGATTATTACTTACTGTGTTTTGATGCTCAACTTCATATGCAACTCGTGTTCCACGAACCAATAAACGTTCTGTATTTACTCCATATGGCACACAAGTTACTAGCGTTATATAGTCTTCACCAACAACTGGTAATAATTCATCTGTTTCATGCGGATACACCGTTTTAATTTGATCTACCTCATATTTCAAAGTGTCATTCAAGACATGGACATAAAATGTATCACCGACTTCAAGATCAACTAAATCAGTAAATAGATTTGCTTGAGGAAGACCACGATGTCCACTAAGTACGGTATGGTTATTTGGACCACCAATAGGCAGAGAAGTTTGCAATAAATGACCAACACCTTTTTGAAGTACCTTTTCACTAGTTCCATGATAAATTGGCAGTTTTACATCAATTGCAGGAATTTCAATATATGCCATAACACCATTTCCAATATCTAGTATTTCTGAATAATTTTCTGGTAAGACTGTCCCACTATTTTGTATAAATGGATCTTGAATATTTTCTCCAGAGATACTTGCATTATATTCTTTTGCTTTCTTCATTTCTTCGTCAACTTTTTCTTGAGAATAAGTATCTATATTTTGCTGATACGATGCGATGACCTTCTCTTCTTGCATTGTTGCCAGTATATTGGAAACTACTGGATACATAAGTAAGGCAAATCCGCCAAGAAATAGTAATGCCACAAGTGTTTTCTTTACTTTCATATTATCACCCTTTATATCACAAATTGAACGGCTAGATGCCGCTCAATTTGAATGATTACATAATATATGTATTTACTTTTTCTAACAATTAGTTTACTTTACTTTTTTTTGATTTTTTAATCAATAGAAGTGCAGTTCCCATTAATGCAATACCTGCAACTGTGAATACCACTGTACCTGTTCCACCAGTATTTGGTAAAGCAAATTTTTTATTGTTATATACACTTACTGATCCAATTTGTTTGTCTAAGTTAGAATTTGCTCCTACTTTTACTTCAAATGGTTCAGCCAATAATTGATATCCACTTGGTGTTTTAGTTTCAACAATCCAGTATGAAGTTGTAGAATTTAAAGTATATTTCAATCCTTGGAATTTTACAATACCAGTATCTGTAGTTGTAACTTCGTACACTGGTGCTGCATCATATCCTGCATCGCCAGGGAAGTAGATTTTTCCCTTCGAGTCTTTTTTAATGAACTTTCCAGCTGTTGCATTTGCTTTTGTATCAGCAATTACAAATGTAACTCCAGCAAGTTTATCTGTTGTACCAGAAACATATTTTGTAAATCCTGTTGATCCTGTATTAACTCCAGGTTTTGTTGGATCTGTTGGTTTATCATCTTTGGTATTTTTTTCGAAGTCTACACCTAAGTTATTTTCATAGTTAAGTGTTGCATCATTTGTTACTTCATCAACAGTAAGTGCATGTTCATTTACAGTAGTAGTTACTTCCACCATAAAGTGAGTAGCTTTACCACTTTGTGCTAATTTTACTTTTTTCATTCCAGTTTGTGTTAAAGTGAACACCATTTTCGTATTCTCACCATCTGCTGTATTAACAACTTTATAATCTGTGTTTTCAGTAAGAGTTAATGTTACTCCTGCATTTGCATTAACACGTGTTTTAAACGTAATACTTTTGTATGTTAATGCTTTATTTAGTGTATCTGTAATTTGGAATAACTTTGCATATGATTCTTTATTATCTTCATCTTTAAAGTATAAATCATCAGAAATTTCTGTAGTGATTCTCCAAGTTACATCATCACCAACATTTACACCTTTTTTTACACCGTTATCTGCATCAAGTACTTCTTTATCAATATCTGGTCCATCAACTACTTTATTTTTTGGATATGCATGAACATCGTAGTTCCATCCATCTCCATCTTTAGTCGTTGTTGGAAGTGATACTAAGAATGGTTTCCCTAAATCTGCTGGATTACTAATTGCTGGGTTTGAAACCTCTTCAACTAAATATATTCCTTGCATTGCTGAAGGAACTGTTTGAGTTGCTTCACCATCTTCATCTGTGATTAATGTATAATTAGCTGCACCAGTAATCCCGTATGTACTTTTATTTTTTGACACTGTATCAGCAGATGGCATCTCTGCATACGCATTTGGTGTTTGTGCCAAATTTGTTTTATACATTTTGAATTTAACATTTTCTAATGCTGTGTATCCATCTAATGAATTATCTGTAATTTTTGTACCATCTGTAGTATCTCCTACAGTTGTGTTGTCATATTTATGAATCGTGAAGTCCACACTTTTTGTTGTATCAATCGTTGTTCCTGCTGCATTTACTGTTGGAGCTGTTGATAAAAACATCACCGCAACTAATAAAACTGCAAATACTTTTTTCAATTTATTCATTTTTGATTCTCCTTATCCCTTTATCATTTTTCTTTTTAATACATATGCTAAACCAATAGCACCTACACCAAGTAACATGATCATAATTGGTGTAATATTACTTCCAGTGCTTGGAAGGTCATATGTTTCATAGTTGTAAATTGTGTATGTCTTGTCTTGGTTAGCAATGACTGCTGGCGGCATTCCGCCATTATCATTAGCAATACCTGTGAAACTAATAGTAACTGCTGTTGTTCCACCATTGTCTGTTACATTGATTTCCCAATGTCCATACGGTAGTTGATAACCTTCCTTAGTTTTTGTTTCACGTAACACATAAGTTCCTTCACCTAGATTGTCAAAATTCACTTTTCCGTCAGTTAAATCTGTGTCTTTTGTTTGTGTAACAAATTTATTATCATTTTTCTTAGTTAGTTCAAATGTAACACCACTCATTTTTGTGTTAATTCCATTAGTCCCATCTTTCTTTAAGATTGTAACTGAAGTATTTAATCGCCATTCACCAACTAGAACAATACTACCTCCGTTTAAGTCAATTGATTCGCCTGGTTCATAAATTTTGCCACTCGTATCGCCTTCTATTTTCCAACCAATAAATTCGTAGTCATCTGCTGTCAGCGAATCTCCTAAGCCATTATTTCCATCATTACTTTTAACTATAATTGACTCAGTTCCATCATATGTTCCGTTATCAACTGGCACATTACCTTTAATACTTGATTGACCAGCTTCACCAGGTTTATAAGTGACTGTATAACTAGCATTTTTTGTCCATTTTGCAGTTAATGTCACATTTTTTGCAGGCATAACAAATGTTGAGTTTGCATCATGATCTGTTTTAGCACCGCCATTATTTACATCAGTACTTGACCATCCATCGAAACTATGATTTGGCACGCTTAGTGGGTATAGCCCATCTTCACTCCATCCGACATTCCCCTTAACAACCACTTGTTCACCTTCATAGTATGATGCGGATAAAGGTAACGTACCAATAACTTGTTGTCCATCTACTTCATTAGGAGAGTCATAAGTGACTCTATATGTTTTTGCATACACAAGTTTAAATGTATTTTGTTGATTTTCTGCCCTGATTTCATCTAGTACCTTCAACTCATCTGAACCATTCTTTGAATTATTAACTCTTTTGTAGTTACCTTCATTGTCATAATAGCCTACTAGTTTAACACTAAATCGAGAAGAAACGTCTTCACCAATCCATCCCTGTACTCTAGCATTTAAATCAAATTGTCCTGTATTTCTTTTCGAGTTAACTCCTCTATTTCCCAAGTCAACTGTAGTAAGAGTTTTGTTTACACTGACTAAGTTCCACTGTTCATCATACTTTTGATCTACACTTAGAGGTGTTGTATCACTAACCAAGTTTGGATTATCAATTTTGCTATTATCTGTCAGTAAATAGTGTTCTTCGTTTATATCTATATCTGGAAGACCATCTCTATCTTTATCCCTATGATAATATGCTTTAATTTTATAGTTATCCGCAACTTCTTTGCCATTGAATAATCCATTAACACCAGTCAGAATAATTTCATTTAATGATCCATATGACTCCATATTATCGAAAGAATACTCGTACTCTGATTCCGTAATACCATTAGAGTCTGTTATTTCAATTTTCACTGGTGTCATTAAAGAACCATCCGTGTTTGATGCCTCAATTCTAAAGTAATTTCCATGTACTGTATCACTTGTATTAATAATATTCCATTTTAAGTCAGAATCAGTTTTTGTACCAAGAACCGAAGAAATGTCTTTTACATTTTTATATGTATCGTGATTTTCAATTTTTTCTCCTGCTTTTGCCATATCATTGAAGTTGTCCATCCACATAAAGTAGTTTTCAAATGTCCCGGTTACAATCGGAGCATAGTAGATCAATCGAATAACATAACTAGTATGTGTTGAATAATCACCATATGTATCAGGTGATATTTTTATATCATTCCAGTTATTTGTGATTTTTGTATCCACTATTTTTTCTACTTTATTTCCATTAGAATCTCTTCGCAATTGAACAACTTGATATCCAATGAAATCAAGATCAACTCCAGATTCAGTTATTTGACTTTGAAAACCGCCAGAACTTCTAGTGCCAAGAGTTGTCTCCCATTCTCCGCCACCCAACATTCCTTTGTCATTTCTTCTCATGGAATCACTTGGAAAGTTGTTTTCTTTTTCGTAATAGTTTGTTTTATAAACATATGACTCGTCAAATTGCGAGTCTTCTATTGCAGTTTTTGAAGTTAATGAAATATCATACGTTATATCATATGGATCATCCCATTTAAATATATTTCGTTCACTTTCGCTTCCACCGTAAGTTCCATCAAAGCTATGAAGTGTTCCATAAGCTGAAGTCCCCGGAGAATAAGCACCTACAATAATAGTTGAACCATCACTCATTCCATACTTACCACGGCGTGAATCATCATTACCTACTACTGCATCTAGAGTTTTATCCTTCGAGTTAGATTGTATCAGCAACAATTCCTCTGCTTTACTAGTTGAGTACCCATCAAACTCTCCTTTTTCAGGAAGAACTTCTATTGCATATCGTGCGTATTTCTCACCAAATGGCTCTAATTGATAATGTGTTAGATGAGTCATTTGAGTATCAATTAAGAATTCACCATTTGAATCTGTGCTTATCTGTATATGTCGATAAGATGCATATTCTGGTTTGTCCTCTGTCCCAGAAAAATACCGTCCCCATGGATCATCATCCATACGAATATTTTTTGAGTCAACTGGATTTATTCCATTGTCAGATAGCAAGTAGTTAACATCAATAGTCGCATTTGGTATCACCTGTTCATTACGATCATATAAAACACCATAATAGCGTACATGCGTGTGTTTTAATGCTCCTTCAATAATTACATTACCATCTCGTTCGAACCATTTTCCGGGCACGCAAGTAGACCCGTTAATTTTCATTTGCGATTGAGGGTTTTCAGCTGTTGCTTCAAATACAGTCCCTCCAAATGATAGTGCTTGTTCTTCACCAGGGGTTACCCATGATTCCGCATATACTTTAACTGAATAAGTACCTTCAGCAATATCCGTAAACGATGCTCTACCAGTATTAGTATATACTTCGTATGCTAAAGATTGCGACTGATCATATAACCTCACCTTAAACACTCTATCATTTGCTATTGTACCACTTCTTGCCAAAGCTTTATCCAAGTCATCTTGAGATAATGGCATTTGGCTGCTATCTGGTTTATAGTAGTACTTCAAGGGAATCGTAACATTATATTTACCATTATTTGGATCTTCTGGTTTCACATTAAATGTTCCATTATCTGGATTTATTACAGGAGCATCCAGTGTAGTTGGTGTCTCACTAGCAATTGCTACTGTTTCCATTGATTTTTTATTTAGTACATCCTTAGCAAGAGTTGGAGCACTGTTACTAAAAATCATTGCAGCAATTAATAGAAATCCAAAAATCGAACTAATTCTTTTTTTCTTTCTCATTTTATATTTTCTCTCCTTTCATAAACGCATATTTTACATATGTATTCTTATTAAACCTCAATAATCATAATCGCCTCCTCGTAATCATGATTTTACACACACCCCACAGTTTTTGTGCACTCATATATTACACATGAATGATAGATATTTCTCGATCTCTATCATTAAGTAAATGGTAGCAAATACTTATGTTTCAATACAAACAACTAGGGGTTTAAATTAAACACATTGTTAGTAATAAACACAATTGACTGAAAAAGTTGAAAATGTTTATTTTATGTACACAAAACAAACATTTCGTTGAGGGTAATGTGTATAAAAACGACTTTTTTTCACAGAAAAAAACACCAAGTTATTCACTTGATGTCTGTCTACTGTTTATCTTTTTCTTCTTTTTATCATGAAGATTATAGGAATTGAAATAAGTAGTATTACTATGGCAATCCATATCGGAATAAGTGTTGCATGTTCACCGATTCTTAAACTCCGACTTACATAATCACCAT
This sequence comes from Breznakia sp. PFB1-19, assembly GCF_029893935.1. Lineage (NCBI taxonomy): Bacteria > Bacillati > Bacillota > Erysipelotrichia > Erysipelotrichales > Erysipelotrichaceae > Breznakia > Breznakia sp. PFB1-19. The sequence continues at coordinate 143,866 of NZ_JARXXJ010000001.1, read as the reverse complement.
CCGTATTGCGATTGATATTCTGCTTTGCATCTTCTATTTTACTACGATCAGATTCTTCATCCAGTTTCACCATAAGTTGTGTTTTTTCTTGATCTATTGTATACGCTATAGATACTTCTTGCTCATTTGTTTGTTTCAACAATTGAACTCCAACAATATCTGTAATATACTCTTCAAACTTATTATCTTCAATCAAACTTAAATATGTTTGACGATCTAATGTAATTTCTTTTATATTAAGGCGATACACAGACTGCTCATTCGCATATGCAGGACGAGCAAGTGCAAGTAAAGTAGCACCAACAATAAGAATAAACCACTTTCCTCTTCTTTTCGTTTTTACTGAACTCATTGTATTGGTTCGTTTAATGATATCATCCAGTTTTAATTTCTCATGTTCCATTAAAACCATAAGGGCAAAAGATAGAATCACTGGAGTAATAAGTAAAAGCAAAAAGACAATCGTGAAAATACTACGATATTCAATCTCCCAATTTCTTTCATTAAAATTTCCTTCAATATTAGGATATTCCTTATCGCTGAAAATCTCTGTTCCGTTTGCATATGCATGAACTGTTGTTTTGGTATTTTTTGCAGTATAAAATGTTACAAGACTTTCAATACTGTCAATTGCTTCAATTTCAACTTTTTTTATTGGAATATCATTCCCATCTTTTGTTGACCAAGCTAATGCATTTGCTTTTTTTATTAGTTCTTCCGTCTCTAGTTTTTTTAAATTCTTTTCATTATATTCAAAATCTCGAGCATCAATTCCTTCGTTATAGTTTGAGCTGATAACTGTATTTTTACCTTTAATTGTTACCTTCAGTTGCTCATAATGATCATCCATTTCATTATATGCATGTATATTTAAAAAGTACGTTCCTGCATCTAGTGATTTATCATTTGATGCATTTATATTTCCCATTTCTAAAGTAAACATAAGTACAAGAAGTAGACACACAAAACCACTTATCTTTTTCATATACTACTCCTTATCTGGGAGCGTCAATATTGTTGTTACAATATCACCATCAAACACATACGTACATTCTCCATCCAAGAATTTAGCAAGTTGTCGAATAAGATATAACCCATTGCCACTGCTATATGCATTCCCTAAATCAGATACATACACCTCATTATATGAATCGTATTTCATTCCATCCTGTATTTTTTGCATATTCTTTTCATCTGTTTTGTTGCTGCACTTAATCATGATTCGATTATCTATACGTTCCATAATTACTTCAATGTATGAATTTGGAACAGAATACAATACCATGTTTGAAAAAATATTATGGAAGAGTAATTGCACACCTACTTTATTTTGATAGAATATCTCAGTTTCTGCACCTTCAAACGAGAAACTCATCTGTTTTCTTCGCATTTCTGAAACGTGGTGTTTTTGTGTAGCATAAACTAGACCCACTCCATCAATTTCTTCAATTGATTTATCTAATGTATATACATCTTCTCTTAATACCTTTAACAAGCCATTAATTTCAGTTAAAAGTTGCGTACATAATTCAATATTTCTTTCAAGAAGCCTTCTTTGATTTGTATCGGTTTCTGTTTCTAATTGAATTTCACAATCCATTTTTACATTATATACAGGACTTTTTAAATCATGGATTAATCCTCTTGATAAATGAATGGTGTTTTCTAGATGCTCTCGTTCTAAAGCTAAATCAATTTCTAAAGTTGTATTATGCGTACGAACATTTTTTAGCGTTCTTCTTTGTTTCAAGAAGAAGTTTGTTAGTCTATGATTTAAAGAATCCTTTTCATTGTCTACTTGTAAATCATCAAGTTCATTATTTTCAGCCATTTCAATCGAACGTGCCACACGACGCAAAGGCAGTAACAAACGAAACTCAAATAACATAACTAATACTATTAAAAGAAGATAAATAAAAACAACAATCAAATTAACTTTCGCTAAAAAACTTTCCATTGTTTTAATAAATGGAATTTGATAAATAACATACCAAATGGTATATTCCTTGTTTTGAACTTCTAACTTTTTGAAACTTTCTTGTACTTTGGCATTGTCGTTTACAATTCCTTTTAAACTGGTTCCCTCTTGCAAAGGAATTGAACTGTAAATTAATTGATCATCTTCATGTACCATTACTTCCATTGCATACTTTTGTCCCAAAGATTGTAATTCCTGTACTATGTTATCTGTATACAAAGCATCGATAATACTCGACTCTACTGTATTTATATATCGTTTTTCTTCCATTCGATATTCATTTCTAAAATTCACTACACTATAAAGTATCATCCCTATAATGATGATATAACAAACCATCGATACTACATAAATTGATATGCGTTTTGATAGTTTACTCATTCCATTTATACCCAAAACCACGAATAGACGAAATGCAGAAAATTCCTAATTTTGAACGCAATCGCTTTACGTGTCCATCAATAACTCGCAGTTCTACATTTTCTATATCAATTGCCCAAAGTCTTTCAGCAATCACATCACGACTTAATGCAACTCCTTTGTTCTCTAAAAAAATCACAAGTAACTCATATTCTTTTCTTGTAATCTCGGCTAATTCATTGTCTTTATAAACTAATCTACTTCTTAAATCAACTACTATATTTTCAGTATGTGATATTAACTCCGTTCCTGCCATATCACGTTTTACGATTTCCTTACTTAGTAAATCTTCAATGTATTTCACCATAATTGCAATACTTTTATCTTTACTTAAGTAATGATCTACACTTGCTTCAAGTGCTGCCAATTCAATTTCCTCTCCTGGAAATGCTGTCATTATTATACTTCGTATTGAAGGGTTTATTTTCTTTAAAATGGATACCATTTTCACTCCATCCATTTCATCCATTTTGTAATCTGATACAACCAAACTATATGGCTCCTTAACATACTGTGCAACCGCTTCCATCGGACTTGATAAATACGTAACTTCATGACCTCTTTTTTCAAGTTCACCTTTTAAAGTATTTGCATACGTTTCGTTGTCATCTACTAATAAAATTCTATTCATTTTTCTCTCCCACTGTAATTAGTTTTCCATTGCTTCTAGCATACATTATATGCTCATGAAAGTTAAGGGTGACGCTAGTTTATTTTGTCATCCGAATATAGATTGCATTATTCATGAATATCACATTTTGTGAATAAAACTCATCATATTTCTATATTTAACCAAATTCTAACAAAAGCGACATCTCTTCTCAACGCAAGTAAAGATGCATTTGTTTATTTTGTGTAGTAAGTATAAAAATATTACACATTTGTATTTAATTGTTTTGTATGGAGAATAAAATTGCTTATTTCAGTCGGAATTCATTTGTTTAGAAAAACATCATTTGCTATATTTAAGAAAACCATAGTAAGGAGTTAATTATGAATCGGGGAGCATATTATTCAAGTCATAAACTGTCAAATAGGCATGATCTAAAAGGACGTATTATCAGTTTAATCATTGGTTGGACAGTTTTTATCATTCTTTTTTCACTTTCAAAATACGAACCATTTCAGGAGATTCTTCTAGAATTTTCACTAAAAATGAATGTTTCATGGATTACATCTGTTATTGATTTTATATTAAATGGGTTTTGGTTTTTGTGTATCCCTATGATAACTGGAACCATTATTACGCTTTTAAATAAGAAAATTTTCGATGAAATCCAAATTTATGAACACGGTCTACGTTTCATTAATAAAAAAACAGGAAGTGATACATTTGTCACATATCATAATATAAAGTGTTCATATGGAAAGCAAAGTGATAGTTTTTGGATCACTGTAAAAGAAATCAATCTAAATAATCGAAAGTTTTACTGGAATGACTTTACAGATGATGTGAACATGAAAATATACATGATGAAGTTTATTATATTTGAGCCATATTAAAAGGATAGCAAAGCATGCCATCCTTTTCTTTATTTCATTTTAAATACTCGTTTTAGTACATATACAATGATGGTTGCAGCAATCGAGAAGGTTAGGATATACATCCAGTTCTCCACTCCTAATGGAACTGTTCCAAGTACATCATTGAATAATGGTACATAGATTGCTACAAGTTGTAATCCCACAGCAACAAGCATTGCTATAATCATGGATTTGTTTTGTAGTAATGTTTTATCCAATCCAAACACTTTTACACGACGTACATTTAGTATATGTAACAACTGCATGATTGCCATCAGTGTAAACGTTGTCGTCTGTGCTTCAATAACAGAGAAACCACGATGTAGTGAAAATGCATAGATTCCAAATGCAGTGAATCCTAGCACAAGACCACTAAGTAAAATTGGCTTCAAGAAACTTGCAGATAATAAACCTTGCCCTTTCTTTCGTGGCGGTTGATCCATAATGTTATCCTCAGCTGGTTCAAAACCTAATGACATTGCTGGTAAGATATCAACAACCAAATTCAGCCATAAAATATGTAAGGGTAATACTGGTAAATCTGGAATCAAGAATAATAAACTTAAGATAATCGAAGTAATCTCTACCATATTACATGAGAATAAATAGTAGACAAACTTACGTATATTAGCAAAGATAATACGTCCTTCTTTAACTGCATCTACAATCGTAGAAAACTTATCCGTTGTAAGAATCATATCAGCTGCTTCTCTAGCTACTTCGGTTCCTCTTACACCCATTGCAATACCAATATCTGCACCATTTAAAGCAGGAGCATCATTCACACCATCACCAGTCATTGCGACAACTTCATTGGTTTCTTGTAATATTTTAACAATATCCAATTTATTACGTGGACTCACTCTGGCAAATACACCTGTACGACATACATCATGATCAAACTTTTGCGTATGTTTTGAATTATCAAACTCAAATCCAGTCATAACATTATCATACGAGCGCATCCCAATTTGCTTTGCGATAACACTTGCCGTTTGTGGGTGATCTCCAGTAATCATTTTTACACGGATTCCTGCTCTTTGACATAAACGAATGGATTCCATAACATCTTTTCTTGGCGGGTCAATAATTCCTACCAATCCTAGAATCCGTACATTCCCATCACATGTATTGTTATAGATGGCTTCATTATCATCAAGCATCCCGATAGCTAGTACACGCCAACCGTGACTTGCCATTTCCTCGTTCTTTTCACGTATTTTTGCTTTTGTATCTTGATCATGATGTGACATATCAAGTAGTACATCTGGACCACCTTTAATAAAGGTATATTTTTGATCACCTTTTTGATACAACGTAATCATATATTTTAATTTTGAGTTAAATGGAATTTCATCTAATCGTTCAAAACCTTCATCATGTAAACGATTTCGACTATAGCCTACCTTATCACCAAGTACGATAAGTGAACCTTCTGTAGGATCACCAATAATACTGTACTCTCCATGCTCCTCTTGTAGGGTGGCATTTGTATTCAGTACTGCTGCATATAAAAACTGTTGTAGTTTTTCAACACTGTCCACTGTAATTGCAGTCCCATCATGTAAGATTTGTCCAGTTGGTTCATATCCACCACCTGTAACTTCATATTCTTGTCCATTTAATAAATAGATGGACTCTACTGTCATTTGATTTTCAGTAAGTGTACCTGTTTTATCCGAACAAATAACACTTGTACTTCCTAGTGTTTCTACTGCATCTAATGTTTTCACTAACGCTTTATGTTCACTCATACGTGACATACCTTTTGCTAGTGTAATTGTGGATACTGCAGGCATTGCCTCAGGAATCGATGCAATTGCTAGTATTAAGGCAACTTGTAAAACAAATGATAATTCACGTCCTGTTGCTAATCCAATCACAATTACAATTAGAGCAAATAGTGCTGCAATTCCAATTAGTAAACGTCCAAGTTTATCGAGTTCTTGATTTAATGGACTTGCTTCTTTTTTGGTTTCTTTTAGTAAACTTGAGATTTGTCCAACTTCACTATAACTTCCTGTAGCAGTAACAATTGCTTTGGCATTTCCTCTAGTAACTGCTGTTCCTGCAAACACGTAATTTTTACGGTCACCTAAAGATACATCTTCATCGAAAGTTAGACTTGCATCCTTACTTGAAGCAATACTTTCACCAGTTAAACTAGCCTCCATACAAGCTAAGTTTGTTGATTCGATTAACCTAGCATCTGCACTAATTGCATCTCCACTTTTTAAAGATAATAAATCTCCTGGAACCAAATCTTCTGAATTAATTTCCATCAACTGTCCATCACGAACAACATCTGCTTTTGTCTTAATCATGCTTTGTAGTGACTCGACAGATTTTTGTGCCTTTAGTTCTGAAACAAACCCAAAAGCAACGGCTATAAAAACAGCAATTAGTACTGCAATTCCTTCTACTGTATCACCTAGCGCAAATGAAATTGCAGCTGCTGCTAACAATAAATATACAATAATATTATTCAGTTTTTCTAACAATATATGCCATGGTGATACTTTTTTACCACCTTCTAATACGTTCTTTCCATACTCTTCTAAGCGCGTTTCTACTTCCTTACTTGTTAGTCCAACTTGACCATCACTTCCTATATCAACGATGACCTGATCGATCTCACATTTATAATATTCCTTATTTGCCATTGACCCACTTCCTTTCCTTCTTCCTACAAATATCGTAACAAACATGTAATCATATACAAAATGATATGCATAATAAATTATAACTATCACAATGTTTCACAAAGCAGAAAACACAAAAAAAGAAGATGTTTTTACACCTTCCTTAATCTGGTTATTTTGAATGAATGATCTTCTTTGCGCCCACATACGTAACCACAAAGTAACATCCATAAATTAGTAATAATATGGCACATGCAATTGCACTACCTTCAAGAATCGAACTTCTTCCAGTTGTCATAATAATTGCATCAACAAAATGGATTCCGACAAAACTATGTACTAGTGCTAATGCTAATGGAATAAAGAAGTAAATACATAATTGTTTAAATAATGCACGGTTCATCATCACATCATCTGCACCAATTTTATTTAAAATCAAGTACCGTTTTTTATTGTCATTTGCCTTTGTGAGTTGTTGAAGTGCTAATAGTGTCACACTACTTAACATAAAGACAATCCCTAAATAGATACCAACGTATGTCACAATAACTGAAGTACCTCTATTTCCATCATATATATCTTGACGTGTCGATGCAAAGTAAGAAAAGGAATATCCCTTGTTAGAGAATTGTTCAGTTATTTCGTTTTCTAATGCTTCTCGAATTGCATCATGTTTCGCTTCATCTTTTGCATTTATATTAATTGCATGATAGACAAACATCGGATCATCAAATTCGATTTCATCATCAACGACACAAATAAATGAATTGTCGATAAGTGGTGATGATGCTAATGTCATTTCAGGTAAATCGATTTCTTTTAAATTAAATGTATATCCTTGAACATTCAATGTACGTTTATTTGCAATATCTTTGCTTATTGGATCACGTAGCTGTACAGATGTTGTATAAGGAACAAGCTCATTTTTCTTTATCTCAATGGGTTTGTAGCCTTGATCAGTAAGCACATCATTGAAATCACTTTCATGTATAAAACTAAGTTCTACATAGTTTGATTGCTCTGTCATTCCAATTTCTCTATTTGCATAATGATTCACTACATGCTCAAATACGTTATTGTATTCTGCTGTAGGAATTCCTATAGCTACCTTTTTTTGAACCCGAAGTATGCTTGCATCATCTTTGACACTATCTGGTAATTGTAATTCGATGACTTCAATTGGTGTATCTTCACGATATTGTCTATATTCAACACTTACATCATATGGTGTTGATTGTTTTAATGTCTTATTAATCGTTGCATTCAAACTCAATCCTGTACATAATGCTCCAATTGACAATAGAAGTAGAATACAAACAAAGCTCATCGAAATGAAGTTACTTTTAATACTTGCATTTACCTCTTTCAAGACAAACATATTTAAACCTTTGTAGTATAGTTTTTTACTGCTCGATACAAAGCGTAGCATAAATCCTGCCAAACTTAGGAAAAACAGTAGTGTTCCAATACAACCAAAAGAAATTACAAATAGAAATTTATCACCAAGTACATGAAATGGATCGGTCCATGCATGATAATAAGCAATACCTAAACAAACTAACGATGCAATAAAAATCAGTACATAAATACCTACGTATTTAATGTGAATCTCTTCATTTTTACGATCTGCATATAGTAAATCTATCAGTTTAAATTTTGATAGTATTACTATATTTAGTAACATGGCAAGAAAGAATACAAGACCAAAACATAAGATTGTCAGTATTAGTGCCTCAAATGAGAAGACAAAACGATAGTTCAGTTGCACTTCAAACAAACTTGCAGTTGCAATCGTCAACACTTGTGATAATGCAATACCAAATACAATTCCAACAACTAGTGATAATAAACCAATAATAAATGTTTCATATAGTAGAATTCTTGCCATCTTGGATTTTTCCATTCCAAGTAGCATATACGTTCCAAACTCTTTTTTTCTACGACGTACAAGAAAACTATTGGCATACATAATAAGAAAGCATAGTACTACAGCTACAAACACTGACATATATCCCATGATTTCTGTAAGTAACTTCATAATTTCTGATTGTGAAGTTGTCATTTCAATGACAGCTTGTTGTTCCGTAAATGAGTTAAAAGCAAAGAATAAACAAACCGAGAACGCTAAAGTAAGAAAGTAAATAAAATAGTCTTGAAAACTCTTACGTACGTTCTGTAAAGCAATTTTAAAGTACATTAGAGATGTCACCTCCTAATAAGGTAACAACTTCAATGATTTGATCAAAAAACTGTTTACGACTTTGATTTCCTTTGTAGATTTCATTGAAGATCTTCCCATCTTTAATAAATAATATACGATCACAGAAACTTGCAGTAAACGTATCATGTGTAACTAGTAAGATCGTACTGTTATACTCTTTATTTAACTTTTCTAATGATTCAAGTAACATTCGACTTGATTTACTATCTAATGCTCCTGTTGGTTCATCTGCTAAAATCAAACTTGGGTTATGAACCAAAGCACGCGCAGCAGCAACTCTTTGGCGTTGTCCTCCTGACATTTGATATGGATATTTTGGAAGTACTTCTTCAATATCTAATTTCTTTGCGACTTCTTTTACTTGTGCATCAATCTTCTTTGGATTTACCTTTTGAATCGTTAATGCTAATGCAATATTTTCAAATGCTGTTAGTGTATCAAGTAAGTTAAAGTCTTGGAAAATAAATCCCAATTGTTCGCGACGAAATTTACTTAGCTTTTGTTTTTTCAATTCTGTAATATTTGTATCATCAATTACAATATTTCCACTTGTTACTTTATCAATAGTAGACACACAGTTTAATAAGGTTGTCTTTCCAGATCCACTTGGACCCATGATTCCAACGAATTCCCCTTCGTTTATATCAAAGGTAATTCCATCAATTGCCTTTGTTAGGTTATCCTTATTCCCATAATATTTTTCAATATTTTGAACATTTAATACTTGTTTCATTATGTTCTCCTCCTGTATGTAACTATCATAAACTTTCTATCTTTAGTATACACGCGAACTATCTTACACTTTCCTTACATTTTTGTAAGAAAGAAAAAAGGTGCGCTAGCACCTCACTGATGAGAATCAATTTCTCCCATCATATATTTTGTAATTACGACATTTCCATGACTATCCAGTAATGGTGTTAATCCACTTCCTTCAGGAGTATTGACCAATAAATAATTGACACCCGTAATTTGATCTTCAAGAATACGGATACCTTGAAGTGTTGTTTCTTCGTGGACAATAACAAATCGTTCCTTATCTGTACGCATGATTCCTCCTAGTGAAATAAAATAAAGTAGATAACATAGACCCAACCTAGCAAACCGTGAACGATTGCCCAACCAATACTATGCCAAGTTGTATAACTTATCACCATTGCTAGTGCACTACCAAAGGACAATCCTTGTTTGATCGTCTTATTCACAATTGTTGTTTTGCCATCTGCACGGCGTTCATATTCTGACATAGTTTCTCCTCTTACAATAAGTTTTTATAAAATCGACTATTAGGAATTGTTATACTCACACAAGTACCTTTATGTACTGTACTATCTAGTCGTATAGACATATAAAGCTTGTCACATAACGCTTTACATAAATACAATCCCATACCTGTTGCTTTCTTTTCCAATCGTCCATTTTCACCAGTGAATCCACGATCAAAGACTCGAGAAACATCTTTTGGATCAATTCCTATTCCTGTATCTGAAATACGTACTTCAAGATCTTGATCATGTACTACAGTATCAATATGGATAGATCCACCAACATCTGTATACTTTAATGCATTATCTAATATCTGATGCAAAATGAATTCTAACCATTTACTATCCATCGTAATCATGTGATCACTATTCGTAATTGTTAATTTAATTTCTTTATAAATGAATCGCTGTTTTAAACGACGTACAGCTGCATTGATAGTATCGCTAAGCTGAATTTCTTTTAATACATAATCGCGTGAAGGATCACTGCTTTTTGCATAATATAAAGCTTGCTCAATATAATCATTCATCCGCTCGATTTCCAAGTCCAAAGCTTTACTTATTCCACTTGGATGATTGGTATTCATCAATTTCGCAGCAGTCAATGGACTTTTTATCTCATGAATCCACATTTCGATATATTCTTTATAATCTTTTTCACGTTTCTCATATGTTGCGATTCGATCGTTGTAGTTTTTATTAATTTCTTCTAAGGTTTGATATAGAATTCTACCTTCTTGAAATTCTGGTTCATCAATAACTTCGATTAATAAACTTTTTTGATCCAGTCGTTCCAACTGGTCTTTAAGTTGTTTATAGTACCCATTTTTTCGTCGATACTCAATAAATAAAAAACCAAAGATAAATGACCATATACTAACAAGAAAAAGTATAACGGTATCTATGCTTAGTTTAGAAGCAAGTAAAAAGAATCCTTGCAACGCACTTAACAATGCACCTAAAACTAAAATATAAAAATGCTCTTTTAGATATGTATACTTACTCATTAATTAAATACCCCATACCACGTTTTGTTTCAATAAAGTTTTCCAAATCAATATATGCAAGTTTCTTGCGTAGACGATTCATGTTTACCGTTAAAGCATTATCATCCACAAACATATCACTATCCCACATTTCCGACATCAACTCTTCACGTAAAACAATACGATTTTTATGTTTGAATAATGTCGTCATAATGCGCAGTTCATTTTTTGTGAGTTCGATACTTTGTTTATTGTAAGTAAGTGTACTTTTTGCGACGTCCAGTTGGACACCCGCAACAAATAATTTACTACCATTATCCCCTTCATAGCTACGATTTAATAATCGTTCCATGCGTGCAAGTAAAATTTGTAAGTTATATGGTTTTGAGACAAAATCATCTGCGCCCATATGCATACTCATCAACTCATCTAAATCTGTATTACGACTGGTAACAATGATCATTGGTACATTGCTTTGCTTACGTACTTCTTTGGCAATGTGATTTCCATCAATACCTGGTAAATTCAAATCAAGCAAAATCAAATGTGCATCACTATCAAGAATTTGCTTGCTCACATCACAAAAATCCACAACGGTTTGGACATCATATCCATTGGTTTGTAGAAACGTTGCAAGTTCATCACGAATATTAATTTCATCTTCAACAATTAAGATTTTATACATATTTTTATTATACATGAATTTTATGGTAAAGCGACAAAAACGAGCATTCGCTCGTTCTCTCATGATTCATCATGTAATGTAATCTCTAACTCATTTCCTGCATAATCAGAAATATAAAGTACACCTGTTATCCCATATGGACAAGTTACAATCATTTGGTTCAACGATGGATGTATCGTTATTTCTTTGTTGATACGTACTCCATTTTCATAATAGCGAATACTTTCAAAGTTAACTTGTGATGCATCATCAGAAACATAAATTGTGTACGTTGTTCCATCAATTTCATAACCTTGGACTACCGGACTATGCATATCAAATGTAGAAATACTCACGATTCGCTCATCAATTTGTTTGCCATCCTTCATTAGAGTTACACTATAACTTCCATTACTTGTGATGACTAGACTCTCCTGATTATTCACAAGAATTTGATCATACTCCATATTGGATGTAATTACAGTTAATGTAATTGGCTGATTTGTCCAATTTGTTGGATACTGAACATCTGTAATACTTGCGAGTTCTTGTACAACAGGTTGTACATCTTGTATTTCAGGTGCTACTGCTGGCTGTTTTTCTTCTTGATTTAACATGATTGCACCTACAACACCACTTACTCCAATCGTGGAAGCAAGTGCAATTTTTGCCCCTACGCCAAGCCCTACTTTACTTCCTGCTGCGGCACTTCCTACACCTATCGCACTTGTTTGTAATGCAAGATTGATCACTGGAGCATGAATATTCTTTGCTGCTGAAGCATATGCAACTTGAATTAGCATTGGTGAAATTGCAAATCCCGGTAATGATTTTGCACTAATCCCCTGTTTTTCCAACATTACTTTTAGTTTACTACGAAGATGATTCAATCGTGAATATACGGTACCTTCAGGTATTTGTAAAATGTATGCAATCTCACTTACTTGAAGTTCATCATAGTATCGTAAGAGTGCAACATTTCGTAATGACGCATTTAAAGAATGAATGCAATTATATACGATTGCTTGCATCTCTTTATTCTCAATGATTTCTTTTGCTGTTTGTTGATTTACATCTTCGAAATCTTCCACGCGAACATCATCTCCTAAATCCAGTAGTTTCTTTTTCTTACGCTCATAATCATGGCAAATATTCATTGTAATACGTTTCATCCAAGGATAGAATGCTTCAGGACTCTCCAATGTATCAATCTTATTGTAAATACGGATAAATACATCTTGAACAACATCTTTTGCTGTATGTTCATTATGAAAATAATCCCATGCTGTAAAATACACATTGTTTGCATATATCTCGTACAATTTCTGAAATGCCTCTTGATCGTTTTGCTTAACTCGATTCACTAACTCTACTACTTCTCTTTTCTCTTTCATCGAACACCCCTCACACAAACTACCAGTTCTAAATCTTTTTCTTTCATACAATTATGTCGCTACCCAAATGGATGAAAGAATTATGTAATATTTGACACAAAACGAGGCAAATGGTTATGCCTCATTTTGCGCTGCCCATAATATTTAGTTTTCTTTCTTTTTCTTAATTGCGATTGCACCAATGACAACACCACTAATCAATAAAGTGTATAGAAGTGCATTTGTTGTATATACATCACCAGTTGCAACACTTGGTTTACTTGATAGTCCTTTTGATGGATCATTTACTGGTTCAGTTGGTGTCGGTTTAACTGGATCCACTGGTTTTACTGGATCGATTGGATCGACAGGGTCAACAATCGGTGGTTGTTTTATACTAACCTTGGATACGATAAACATATACTCTTCTCTTTTTGCATCATCACCAACTACATACCCATCTGGAGAAAATAGTCTTTGTGGACGAACTTTAATTTCATCAACTCTGTAGTAATAGTTTAGTGCTTCTAGTTCAGCGGCACGTAAAATAAAACTATGTTCATCTAGTACTTCCCAATTACAATCTTCGTGTAATTCAACTTTATTCATATTAATACCATCAATAGTTACTACATACCCATCATCTGTTTCGTCAGCAATTAAATCAATTACATTCGACTTTATCGCAAAATCTGCTTTTGTACTTCTATCATAGAATCTGTAATGTACGGGATCACCACCAATTTCCAAAAATGGAAATTGATTTCCACCTAATATAACTGATAAATAATCATAATTTGAATCTGCCAAAAAATACGGATTACTAAATAGAGTATTAAGAATTCCAACTGTATGAACATCAGATAAATCGAAATATTCATCTGTGATTGGAACACTTTCAATATCTATAGAATCAGTCACCTTAACTACACCGTTAATACTCGTAAGTTTTGGTAATGAAGATAATGAAAATACTTCAATTTCACTTTCTTCATGTAGTATCAACGATGAAAGACTATCCATCGCCCATAAATTTAATTCTCCTATTTCACGCATATGTGAAACATCAACACTTGTAACATTAGGAACTACTGATAATGTTAAATAATACATGAAATCTACAGCATCTAAATTTACTGTCTTAAGATCATCTGTTTCATATACTTCTAAGGCATTCAGTTTGCTTCCTTCAGGTATTACTAAATTTGAACCTTTAAAATGTCCCAAAGTAAGAGATTTTGTCTCCAGTAATTCAATTCCTTTGAAATCACGAATATCATATTCATCGCAATCAATATCTAGATCTTTAAATGGATTATTGGTTGCAAGTTCTTCTTTTGTGATGATACCATCACTTGCAATTTCTTTACTTTCTACATAACTTCTAAAATTTGCATCAGGAAAATTTTCCTTTGTAACATGCACATCACTATCTACAACATTCATTGGTTGTAGTGTTTCCAAATGTTGTACATTTGGTTGCATGATTCCTAGTGACAATGAAATCATGGCTACTGTTTTCAATACTAAATTCATTCCTTCTCCTCCTGTTAATATTTTATTAACCACACAACAATCCTTAACACTTTCTTGCACACGGATAGCAACGAGATCGATGATTCATATTAAGGATCCAAGAATATTCAGTTGAATATTTCTTTCAATACATAGACGTAGCACATTTCGCTAACCATCAAACTTTTTTTACTTTTTATCAGCTCCTTACTTTTGCATATAAAAAAACAGCTCGCACAATTTTGAACTGTTTGTAAGGTTAAGCTATATTTGTCTAATTATACCGATATGACAAAAACTGTAATTTGGATAGACTAAAAAAATCCCTATTACATTACTTTCCATTATTGGCACATATACACATAGAGTACACACATACTCTACTTTCATAGTAAACAAGAAAATGAAAACTGTAAAGAAAAAGGATAGATATCTTTATTGTGATATTTTATGTATGTTATATATAATCCAGAAAAAAGAAAACAGCCTTTGCGTTCAGGGTAGCAAAAGACTGTTCTCCAACTTCGTTTATGTGTGATGGAAGTTTTGAAGGTATGATTTCCCTCTTGTATCACCCTTCACTTATTAGACGCATTTTATAGCGTATATCTTCAAAAAAGTTTGTTTTTTTTATCTATTACCATCGCGCAACACCAATTTCAGCTCATTTCCAGCATGATCATAGATGTAGACAATTTCTCTACTACCATATGCACAATCAAGTGAAATTGTATTTGTTGACGGATCAAAATGAATATCTTTTTGAATATATTGACCATCTTTTTCACATCGAGTTTGTGAAAAATCAATTCCGGATAGTGTATCAGCTAATGCAATTGTATATGATGTTTGCTCAATTGTATAATCTGGAACCGTTGGACTTGCAAAATCAAAGTTTTGAATTGTTATAATTCGTTCATCAATTTGTTTTCCTTCATACTGTAAAGTGACTACATATTCACCATTATCTACAACTGTTAAATCCTGATTTCCATTAAGTAATATTTCGTCGTATACATCACTAGTTGTTGTTACTTGCAAGGCATATGCCGTATTCGTCCAAGCCGTTGGATATGTAATATCTTTTATTTTTGCATGTTCTTTTACTGCAGTTGCTGGTTGTTGAACAATTGGATCTGGGTGGTTATCTTCTAATGGCGTACTTTGTGGTTGATTGAAAAAGTATAATCCTACTAAGCTTGCTACACCAATAGTGGAAACGAGTGCTACCTTAGTTGATGCCATCCATCCAGATTTCGTACTTGCCGTTGTTAATGCTTCTTTACTTACTCCAATAAGCGTAGCAGAAGACATAGTTACAGGAACTGAAATATGATTTGCCCCAGCTTCGAAAGCAAGTTTCAATAATGTTGGAGTTAATACAAAACCTGATAAACTACGAGAAGATATTCCTTGTTCTTCAAGTACCTCTTTTAGTTTTACTTTCATACTATGTAATCTAGAATGTACCGTTCCTTCAGGAATTTGTAATACATCAGAAATCTCAGAAACCGATAGTTCATCATAATATCGAAGAATACCAACCGTACGAAGTGGTGTACGTAACGATTGTATCCCTTCATATATGGTTTGTTGAAGTTCTTTATTTTCTAAAATTGCGCTAGCATCTTTTTGATTGAAGTCTTCAAAGTCTTCTATTGTATATTCACTTCCCAAATCTACTACCTGGTCTTTCTTTTTATCATAGTCATAACATACATTATAGGTAATTCGAATAATCCACGTATAAAATGCACCTGGATTATCTAGCTTATGAATATTTTTATGTATTCGAATAAACACATCTTGAACTACATCACGTGCAGTCACTTCATCATGAAAATAGTTTAGTGCTTTGAAATACACATTGTTTACATACGCTCGATATAGTTCTTCAAATGCTTCTTGGTTTCCTTCTTTTACCTTCACTATCAGGTCTTTTAATTTCTCTTTATCTTTCATTTCACACATTTCCTTGATTTATTTTATTTATAACGGCATAGCGCCACTTCACTAATTATTGCTACCCTTAAAATCGAATATCATGTATCGAATAATAGAAATTTTGTCCCCCTTAGTCTTTGATATAGCTTTAGCTTTCAATGTTGGTAAGGAGGACATTTCATTTATGTTAAGAAATACTTATATCTATTTCTTTTGTAGTTTCTTGCGTGCAAATAATAAGCAAATTACAAATCCGCTCATCATTACACAAGCAAGTAATGCATTAGTTGCACTTACATCACCTGTTTTCACACTTGGAATTACATCTAATTCCTTCACTGGAGATGTTGATGGTAATTCTGTAAATGGATCTTCAGGTTTTTCTGGTGTTGGTGGCGTTTCTTTTGGATCTTCCACTTTCTTCGCATTGTATGCTTTTACAACAATGACACCTGTTGTATCTTTTGTAACTTCAAATTCTACATTGGTTGCATCTAATACATATCCTTCAGGTGCTCCTACTTCTTTAAAGTAGTAGGAACCTTCTGGTAAATCTTTTACTTCAATGCGTCCATCTGCATTTGTTGTATACACCTCATCATTTACTTTTGTTGCATTTCCTTTTTCATCTACAACGTATAGATAAAATTTAGCACCTTCTAATGTGATTGTTTCATTACTATCTGTATCATACTTAATTAACTCTACATCTGCAACATTTGGTGGAGTTTTCGTATTGTATGCTTTTACGATGACTTTCGTATTTGTGTTTTCATCAATTTCAAACATCACTTTTGCATCATCTAAGTCATATCCATTTGGTGCTTTTACTTCTTTAAAGTAATATGAACCTTCAAGTAGATCTTCAACTGTGATTTTTCCATCTTTATCTGTAACATATGGAGTTGCATTTACTTTCGTATCACCATTTGTAGCATCCACGACGTATAAATCGAATTCTGCTCCTTCTAATGTTACTGATTCATTTGTATCTGCATCATATTTAATTAGTTGAACATCTTCTGTATGTGGTGGAATTTTTTTATTATATGCTTTCACTTGCATCGTTGCTTTATCATCTTTGCTGATTGTAAATGGAATATGTTTATCATCTAACTCATATCCTGAAGGAGCTTTTACTTCTTTAAAATAATATGAACCTTCAAGTAAATCATTTACTTCGATTTCACCATACATATTTGTTGTGTATGGTGTGCTATTCATTTTTGTATCACCATTATTATCCACTAGATATAAATCAAACTCAGCACCTTCAAGTGTAGTTGTTTCATTGCTGTCTAGGTCATATTTTGTTAATTCTACACCACCAGTATATATTTTTTGGTTATACACAGTTGTATACACAACCTTTTGTGCATTTGCTTGTTCGATAACTTCAAATACAATCGGTTCATTAGACTCTACACCATTGTGTTGATAAACCGCACCGTTCATTGAATAATTTGGAGCTGCTTTTACTTCTTTCCAATAGTAGTAACCATCTTCAAGTCCACTAACAGTAATCATTCCCCAACTATTTGTAGCTTTCTTTACAATAAGTTCATCACTACTACTTGGTGTTGTTCCATTTGCTACTTTATATAATTCAAATTCTGCATTTGCGATAGTTTGTGGTTTTTCATCATCTTTAGTTGCTAAATCGTATTTATACAGTCCAGCACTTCCTTTTGCACCACCAATAATGGTTCCACTATATTCGCTAAACGAAAGTTTAATCTCATTTGATTGCTCACTATTGTTGTTCCAGTATAAATGTGCTTGATTCGTATATTCTGCACCTTCTGCCATTCCCTCAGGAAATCTTGCTTTAAAGTTTACACGGTATGCAGGAATTACATAATCAACAGCTGCTAACTCTTTATCTAAATACTTAGCTTGTTCATCTGTATAGTAACGGTATTTAACTTTTGTACCGTTTTCTTCTTTTTCATATGTTAATGTCTTTAAATATGCCAAGAATTTACTATCACCGTTTGTTGGTTCTTGTGCCTTCACTGCTGGTAAATCTGTGAACTTAGCACCAACATATGAATCACTCGATGGATCTTTATCTCCTAAATCACCAAAATAAACTATCATTGTTGTTTTATCTAAACCGTTTGTATCTTTTTCACGATATAAAACAATCGATTGACGATCCACATTTTCTAAAAATGCTGCCTTAAATTCATCATAGCTTAGACCAGTTGCAAATGAATAGTTATCATTTAACTTTAATGTCTCTGTACTGTCTTTATGATATTCGATTTTATCAAAGATACCTCTGGTATCTGCTCCATTTGTTTTATCTTCTGTATATAAAGCATACCATGCATATTGGCGATCTGAATATGCTCCTATTCCACCATTGTCAACATTTCGTTCTTCATAATCCAATTCATTTCCATCTTTATCTGTAGTCGCAAACACACGCATAATATGTTGAATTGAAATAGAATCAATCGTTTGGTTATAGGTTAATTCATCTTCCATGTACATTTTTGCACGTGCATTTGTAATTTTTCCATTCTCATCTTTTCTTCCATTGTATAGGGATATATTGTAGTCTACACCTAAGTTAATCGTCCAACTTGTATAACCTTCTTTTTCATAGAAAACACCTTCTTTTGAGATTTTTGTAGAATTATCATATGGATTTGCCCCAGTATCTTCAACTGGTTGTTTTTCTGGTGTTTGAATGTTTCCTCCATCAAGAATCGCATTTCCATTAATTACGAGTCCTGAATCTAAGCCATTTCCAATAATTTTACCTTCTGCACTTACTGATCCACCCCTAACTACATATGGACTGTTTGGATCTTCTCCAGCAGGAAGTTCTAAAATTGTAATTTCAATTGTTGTTGTTCCTGTTTTGTCATCTGTTTTAATGGTAAATTCTGCAATTTTATTATTCGATCCATCATATAGTGGAAATGATTTGTCTGCAGTATCAAATACAAGTCCAAACCCTTGACCTGGTACTTTCGAATTGTTAATTTCTTCAATTACGAATTTAAATGTATCACCTTCTTTAAGTAAATTATCACCATCTGTAACATTTGTATATAAAGCTTCCCAAGCAATATTTAGTCTAACTTGACTATAGTTTTTTACTTGATAATTACCTTCTAGGTCAACCAAATCTTTGATATCCACAAAATTTAGTCCATTTGTTACTTCCACAGTTACTGTTGGTGCTTTAATCTTGTGATATGCATTACCATAATCCACGTCACCTTCTGCTGCTAATGCTGTTCCACCGCTAGCAAATATCATGTTAATCATCATAAAAGCCGCTAATAAAACACAAAAAAATTTCTTCTTCATAACTTGTCTCCTTATCTTTCACACATACAATTCACACACTGACCAAGTTTGTAATTCACTGCCTACTTTGCTTACACATTCAAAGTGCAACGAGAGTTCCATATCCTAGAAATCTATCTTTGAAGTCATCTACACAAACAGTTATCTATCAAAACACTAAAAAAGAGTGTCTATGCTATGTTGAACAACAAGACACTCTAAAAAAATGTTTCCATTTTTTCATAGAGAGTTTCCTTACCCACACATAACACACTGATATTTACACACTTTAACTCAATTTTGTATATCTTTCCCACTCCACACAAATTCAAGTATTGAAAAGCAACCTTTAATTTTGAAGATTGCTTTCAGACTTCAAATTAAATGTGTGTATGGAAGTCCTGAAGTTCAACTCTTTATTTTCTTTTTCTATGAGTATCGCTTCATTTATATAGACTTCAATTTTTCTAAAATCTTCGGAAATTTATAATTTTTTTTCATTTTTTATTCAAATTTAATACCATTACTATTTGATTGATAGTTTTGATTGTTGTAAGGTGTATTTCAATCAAAACAAAAGAACAATTTCTCGTTCTTTTTAAAATATATAATCGTATCTTATCATCATATTTACCAGTATATAAGATACGATTGCTGTTGTCCACTAAGTTACATTATATAATAATTAGTTATAACTAAATAAACATATCGCTAATAACATATAGTTTTAAATGTAAGAGAACTACATTCATGTTTCTTATACTTTGCGTCTTCTACGAATTGCTACTAGTATACATAGAGATATCCCACTAACAATCATCATTGCATGTAGTATCGCTTTTGGACTTTGATCGCCAGTACTCACTTTGCTTGAGGATACCACTGATGGATTAATAAGCAATTCCTTCTCTGGTTTCTTTGAAGGATTTGCTGGTGTCACAATTTCTGGTTGTTTAATCACTGGTGTTTCTACAAGTGGTGGTTGTTCTATCATTGGATCTTCTGGTACAACAACTTCCTTCTTGTACGTATTAATAATCGTAAACTCCGTTTCTGTATTTTTTATTACTTTGGATGTATAGTTATTTGCTACTTCAAGTTCCACAACTGTATAGGTTACCGATTTCCCATTAACTAACATTGGTAAATCATTCCATGTATATGTCCAATGATCTTGTTTTGTCACTGTTGCATCAAATGTCGCAATTGCTACATGTTCATCTGTAGACTGAATCAGTTGAACTTTGATTGCTTCAGGGCGAACATCTAAATCATCATTTTCCCATTCTTTACTTACTGAAATGGCTGTAAGTGGAAGTTTATATGTGTTTGTAATTGTAAAGTCATTTTTTGCATGTTCTTCAACACTTGCTGTGTAATTTTCTGCTACATGAATTTCATTTACCGAATATGTAACTTCTTTATTTCCTTGAAAAGCAGGTAAATCATCCCATTGATATTCCCACACATCGTCTAGATCTTTTTCTATTTTCACGGTGTCCACAATTGATGTATTTCCACCAACTGATTTTTGTAATTGCACTTCAACAAATGATGGTCGCACCCACTGATCATCATCACCAGCCCACTTCTTAGTTACATGTACACTTGTTCTTGGTACTTGATAATTGTTTACAATCGTGAAATTATTAAATGAATTTTCGATTACTGTCTCAGTATAGTTATTTGGCACACTTGCTTCTTGTACTGAATACGTTACATATGAAGTACCTTCTAACATCGGTAAATTGGTAAACTCATATTGCCATTGATTACCTGCATTTAAGTCGATTTGAGCAATTTGCAAAGGGCTTCCACCCTTTAGTGTTTTGTATAAATTTACAGTTACCGATTCTGGATGTGTAATTTGTGGATCATCACTTTCCCATACTTTATTAACTTGTACGCTAGTTGATGCATCACCAGAACCAACTCCACCAGTTACAAGACGTTGATCATATGCCTCGATTGTCCCAGATTCATAGTTATCTCCTTCAATCGTAGCTTTATTTAAATAGATTTGTGAAGCTTTATTATCTAAGATGCGTGTTGAGTATTTAATATATAAAGTCTTTCCATCCGCTTTAGCTTCTTGTTTTGTTGCTTCATCATTTGGGGTAAATACTCCACCGTTTTCTGGTAATGCTGTAGATGCACCACTAACAAGATCACCCAAACGTACAGTAAATCCATCATCTTGAAGTGTAAATCGCTCTGGATTTGTATTTGATGTATAGTATCCAAAATACTTCCAAGATGATGCACCTTTATCATTCCAATCAATACGAGCCACTTGTACTGTGATTGCTGGCTTTGTTGGATCATCTACTACAAGTTCATGTTTTCCAATAATTTCATCAATGACTGTCGCATTGTAAATATCCTCAGCAGCAACATTTACGCGAATTGTCCAATCTATAGTATTTGTTGTTGTATTCGCTGTTCCCCACTTTGTTATTTTCTCATCACGTGGTTCATAATTTGCTTTACCTACCCAAACATCTTGACTACTTGTATCACTGAATTGAAGTACAAGATCTTCAGCACCTGCTACTTCATTGCGATCCCATGATGCAACAACAAAAAAGTGTCCTTTACGATTCTGCTTATTCTTAAAATATTCATTGAATGTAATCGTAATACTTTTATCTGCTGCATTCATACTTGCACTTGCAACTACATTTTCTGTTTCATTATTTTCTGCATCAATTTCTTTAAGCTCAAATTCAAGATTTTTTACACTTAATTGCGAAGGTAGTTGAATAACTACAGCATCTCCACTATTTACTTCATAAGTATCAGCAAATGCATATTCATAATATACACGCATCGAATCATAGTATCCATAGTATTGACTATCTTCACCTGTATACGTTGTTACTTTTCCACTTACGATAAAATCGCTTTGTGAAATGCTACCCTGTGCTTCTGCAGCTAGTGTTTTTCCTGTATACGAAAGCATTCCTGCAAGCACACAAAAAACTGCCACAATTTTACTTATTTTCCTCATTGTTCCTCCTTATATAACACACTTTGGTTTCACACACCAATTGTCTCTTTCAAGACTCAGCGAGGCTATTATACTATGTTCATTATCTTTTTACCAATATAATAATATTTTTCTACAAGACAAAAAGAAAAGCAATCCAGGTAGCATATGGATTGCTTTTCAAACTTCTTGGTGTGTGTGTGAAGTCCAAAAGGATAACTCGCATTGAGTACCCTTTCACTTAATAGACTCTTTGAATAAAGAAAATCTTCACTTTTTTCGATGAATTTATAATTTTGTTTTCTTATTTCGAAATAAATTAACTCAAAATAAGTAACAATCGTGCATTTCTTGAAACGTATGGGTGCCTACTTTTTACACCTTTACTTAGTTTTTACTTGTCGTCTGCGTGATAGTAACATTCCTACAGCAACTAAACTCAATCCACCAACTAGAAGTAGTGTTGATGCTTTTGTTCTATCTCCAGCAGCAATACTTGGTAGTGTCGTTGTACTAGTTGTTGTTGTATCTTTTGATGGTAATTGAATAATTGGATCCTTTGGTTCTTCAGGATCTTTTGGATCTACTGGAATTTCAGGTTCCGTTACTTTTGGTTTCACTGGAAGCTTTGGTGTACCAATCGTATAAATACGGTCATCCTCTGCAGGATCTTTATAGTATAATTTTGCTCCTGTATCGCCATCATCTACACCACGATCTGGCGTATATAAATCTGGCTCAGGATTATCCGCATTGGTTGGATAGTATGTTAGCTTTTCCACATCTCGGTATTCTTCACGTAATACTAAAGGTACAGTAATCGTTGGTTGTTCAGCTTCTGTGTATTCGAAGATATTTCCAATCGTCCATACGATTGTTTGTCCAGTTTCTTTAGTTCCCTCAATTTCAACATTTGGAATATCGACACCTTCTGGAATGTAGTAATACTTACTAATCGTATCGCGTAAAACTGCTTGTCTACCTCCAGCAGTTAAAAATCCTTCAAATACTTTATCTGCTAAAACACCAGATGTCGAATCTTGTGCATTTGCATCTAGTTGGATGTGGTCCAATACTGGATCTGTTGCAATCTCTCTTAATTGATCATTATACAATTCATTTTCCATCATATAACCAACTGTAAGAATTCTTGAATTGGTACCATGTACACCAACATAAGTAGAATTTCCATTCTCGTCTAATTCACTTACAAGATGTTCATCTAATACATCATGACGAGGGTGTGTTGTTGTTTTAGAATTCCAGAAATTTGCGAACAGTGGTTCACCATCGTATTTAATAACCTCATCAGTTGACCCTTTAATCGCATTTGCAAGTGGTCGAACTGTAGCCATACGATTTGCAAACGCTGTTAAACCAGCTAAATTTTGATTACCTGACGGATCTGGTTTCCCATCGGATAATAAAATTACAGTAACATCTTTTTCTTCTTTTGCTTTATCTGTCCGTGCTTGAATCAAGTTATATGCTTCACTTAATCCATAAACATAATCGGTGTTTGCTGTTGTAAATAGTTTATCAACCGCATTACTTACTGTTGTAGCATCATCTGTCCAATTGACTTTCGAATCATATGGCAGAATATTTCCACTTCCATCAATATCTAATCCATAATCATATGTGCCAGATTGTTGTCTACTCACAAGATACTCTTTTTGTAAGGTCTTAGCCTTGTTTAAGAAGTTATGTAAAGTTGCATCTCTTCCAGAAAATGGCACGACAGAAATCTTGTTATCTAATCCATATGTTTCATTTTGTTTAAGTAATTCAGCAGCAAATTTCTTTACAGCCGCTTTTGCTTCTAACCAACGGTCATAGCAACCTTTTGCTTCATCTGCATGGTCCCATAACCCTTCACTTGCACCGCTACGTGTATCGGTTGTATCCCATGTACTAATGCGTTCATAAGAATCACCAACTTTTTTGAAGTGATATGCTGCATCGTTGTATGTTCCATCAACTGCAGGTTTTGTCTCTCCTTTTGATATGCGTTCTGGTTGGTTGTGCGCAAATAAGTGGTAGTGATTGACTGGTTTTGTCATATCTAATACAACCCATTTCGCTTCTACAGATGCATAATCTTCCGTATCTGTAATAGAGCCAGCTTTAAGTCGTGCTTTAATTGTAACTTCTTGATTGTTGTACACAATCATTTCTGTGTTATCCACATTTGGATAAATTTTTGTTGTATCTGGATCTATTGGAATTTCACTAGAATCAGCATCTCTTTTCTTTTGGAAATAGAAATGATCCGGATTTAAACATGGTGATGATGCAACATGTGAACCAACATAACTTTGTACCTTGTTTCCACCAGCATCAAGCTCAACCATATTTCCTTCTTGAATGTATTCCATATCCATACTACCTGAACGGTCAAGTACGAATACAACATCTTGTGATTTAGCAAATTGCGAACCATTTACTTTTAATGTTAAATCCGCTTCATAATTTGCTTCATTTGACCACACTGCACTTTTCTCTGTGATCATTGCTGTATGCTTATTTGCATTTGCTTGTACGTTGTTACTAGCAAACACAAAGACAGTGCACAATAAAACTGCTACTATTGCGCACTGCAAAAAAATCTTTTTTGTTTTGAACATAAGAGTTCCTCCTCATTAACACACTACACATTTCTTTTTTGCACTGTTTATATTATACCAATAGTTTCGACAAAAGAAATAGTGTAACACTATTTTTTTATATATTGTAAACGAATGTATAAAATAATTGCTATTTGACACTCTATGTAGTGCCTTTTTCTATAAATAGAAAAAACGCCTACTTATGTGTAGACGTCTTCTTAATATATCTTTTGAATTACATCCCTTCGTGCATTGTACGGTGGATAACATCATCTTGTTGTTCTTTTGACAACTTGTTGAAGTTTACCGCATATCCAGATACACGAATTGTTAGTTGTGGATATTTTTCTGGGTGTGCTTGTGCATCTAATAATGTTTCACGATCAAATACGTTAACATTTAAATGGTGTCCACCACTTTGTGCATATCCATCAATCATTGTTACTAAGTTTTCTGCTTTATTGTTCATTTTCGCCACTTCCTATCTATTTTTTATTAGTCTTCGTCTTTTCCTAGCGCGTCAGGTACAATTGAGAACGTGTTAGAAATTCCATCGCGTGAATATTCATATGGTAATTTTGCGACTGATTCAAGTGAAGCTACCGCACCATGTGTATCACGTCCGTGCATTGGGTTTGCCCCTGGTGCAAATGGTTCTCCAGCTTTACGTCCATCAGGCGTATTTCCTGTTTTCTTACCATATACTACGTTTGAAGTAATCGTTAAGATACTCATTGAAGGTACACCATGACGGTATGTACGGTGTTCTTTAATCATATTCATAAACGTTTTTACTAAGTCAGCTGCAATACGGTCAACACGGTCATCGTTATTTCCATATTTAGGGAAATCACCTTCGATTTCGTAGTCTACTGCAATACCATCTTCATCACGAATTGGTTTAACTTTTGCATATTTAACTGCTGATAATGAGTCAGCAACTACTGATAATCCTGCAATACCTGTTGCAAAGAAACGACGTACATCGTGATCATGTAATGACATTTCTAATGCTTCATATGAGTATTTATCGTGCATGTAGTGAATTACGTTTAATGTATTAACATAAAGTCCAGCCAACCATGACATCATTTGTTGGTATTTTTGCATTACTTCTTCATAGTCTAAGTATTCAGAAGTAATTGGTTCCATTCTTGGTGAAACTTGGATTTTTTTCTTTTCATCAACCCCACCGTTAATTGCGTAAAGTAGACATTTTGCAAGGTTTGCTCTTGCTCCAAAGAATTGCATATCTTTACCAACACGCATACAAGATACACAACATGCAATTGCATAGTCATCACCCATTTCAATGCGCATTAAGTCATCATTTTCATATTGAATTGAACTTGTTTCAATTGAGATTTTTGCACAGAAACGTTTGAAGTTATGTGGCAATCTTGTTGACCAAAGAACGGTTAAGTTTGGTTCTGGTGCTGGTCCTAAATTTACAAGTGTATGTAAGAATCTAAATGAGTTCTTTGTTACTAAAGAACGACCATCAAGTGACATCCCACCAATACTTTCTGTTACCCAAGTTGGGTCTCCAGAGAATAATTCGTTATATTCAGGAGTACGCATGAATTTAACTAAACGTAACTTCATAATGAAGTGGTCAATCATTTCTTGCGCTTCTTCTTCTGTAATTTTTCCAGCTTCTAAATCTCTTTGAATGTAGATATCTAAGAATGTAGAAGTACGTCCTAATGACATTGCAGCACCATTTTGGTCTTTAACAGCTGCTAAGTATCCAAAGTAAACTGCTTGAATCGCTTCTTGTGCAGTTACTGATGGTTGTGAAATATCGATTCCGTAAATTAATGCCATTTCTTTAAGTGCAATTAAAGCACGAATTTGTTCACTTACTTCTTCACGATCACGAATTCTTTCTTCAGTCATTGAACCAAGAAGAACTGTGTTTAACAAGTTTTGTTTGTCTTCAATTAAGAAGTCTACACCATATAGGGCAATACGGCGGTAGTCACCAATGATACGACCACGTCCGTATGCATCAGGAAGACCTGTGATGATTCCACAAGTACGTGCACGACGCATCTCTGGAGTATATGCATCAAAAACACCTTGATTGTGTGTTTTACGGTATTTTGAAAATACTTCTTTAATTTCTGGATCTAATTCATATCCATATGCTTGTAAAGCTGTTTCACTCATACGAATACCACCAAATGGTTGTAATGAACGTTTGAATGGTTTATCTGTTTGGAACCCAACGATTTTTTCTAAATCTTTGTTTAGGTATCCAGCACCATGACTTGTTAGTGAAGATACGATTTTTGTATCTGCATCTAGCACACCACCAGCAGCAGCTTCTTGTTTATTTAATTCTGTAACTTGATCCCATAATGCTTTTGTTCCATCTGTAGGATCTGCTAAGAAACTTTCGTCTCCTTCGTATTCTGTATAGTTACGTTGAATGAAATCACGAACGTTGATCTCGTCTGTCCAGTTTCCTAAATTAAAACCTTCCCAACCTTTGTACATTTGTTTACCTCACCTTCTTAAGGGGCAATTCCCTTATCATTTCGATGTTTGCAGTATAGCATAATCGTATATACTTGTCACACTTTATATAACATCCTATATATTAGCATTCCACCAAATATAATATTTTAAACTATATATAAAACTTTGTAATTTATATACCCTAATATAAGTATTATTTAGTGCATGGCTTTTGCTTTATATTCTTCCATTTTTGATTCAATATAAATCTCTAAGATTTCCTCAGGTTGGTACCCTTGTACTTTACTAATTAATTCATCTCTAAATAAAAATAGAATGGTTGGTACTTGTTGTACCTTATAGTATGTATTTATATCTTTGTTTTGTTCGCTTGCATCTACAATATATACTTGTAGATTCTCAAACTTTTTACCTACATTTTGAATAATGGGTGACATCGTTGTACAGTTTGCACAACCATCTCCACCAATTAATACCAAAGAAAATTCATTCTTTGCAAATTCATTTCTAAAATTCTCATTTGTTAGCATGTGATTTTACTCCTAAGATTTCTTTTGTTCTATCAATAACTTCTTTACTTGGTTTTTGTACACCTTCAAGAGGATATGGAATATTTAAGTTCTGATATTTTGCAATTCCCATTGTGTGGTATGGTAATACTTCAATTTTTTCAATATTACTATACCTACTTAAATATGTATGGAGTGCTTCTATATCATGTTCATCATCACTGTATCCTGGAACGAGTACATAACGAATCCATACAGACTTGTTATGATCTGCAAGATATTGCATGAAATCTTGTGGATTTTTATTTTCTTTTCCGGTTAACGCTTTATGTTTAACTGGATCAATATGTTTTACATCAAGTAAAAACAAATCCGTTACTTCCAACAATGCATCAAATTTAGCAAGTGTAGCAGCACTGTTTTTTACAAATGTAATTCCACTCGTATCAACGGCTGTATGCAATCCTTGAGCTTTTAAACGTTTCAATAATTCAGTTACAAACTCGATTTGCACTAGTGGTTCTCCACCACTTATAGTAACTCCACCTTTCTTGATGTAGTTTTTATATTTCATGATTTGATTGAATACATCATCTACGCTGTATACATCACCACCACTGCCTATTTTCCATGTATCTGGATTATGACAATACAAGCAACGCATTGGGCATCCTTGCATAAATACAACAAAGCGAATTCCTGGTCCATCTACAGTTCCAAAGCTTTCAAATGAATGAATTCTCCCTAATAATTGCTCACTCAACTACATCACCTCTTTACACATGCATTATAGCACAATAAAAAATTAGCTTAATCAATTTGCCCCTATATACTATAACGAAATTTTCTTCTTCTTATGCGAAAATCTATATAGTGTTATTGTACTTGAAATTTACAATAAAGAAAGTGCTATTTTCACAATTAGAGGTTTGCCTTTTTTGGTATTGCAATTTATACTTGATATATGATGAAACAAGTACTTGACGCAAATGGTATGCGTCGCTCACTTATACGAATCACACATGAAATTCTTGAACACAATAAAGGTGTAGATCAAATCGTTTTAGTTGGTATTGAAACACGTGGTATCGACTTAGCTAAACGAATCCAAACAAACCTTGAAACCTTCGAAAACAAAAAGGTAGAGTGTTACGGAATTAACGTCTACCCTTGGCGTGATGATGTAAAAGATGAAGCAAAACCAGAAATCAATTTACCCATCAATGATAAGAAGGTAATTCTTGTTGATGATGTACTATTTAAAGGTAGAACGGTTCGTGCCGCAATGGATGCTCTAATGGCTAATGCACGACCAAAAGAAATCCAGCTTGCTGTGCTTATCGATCGTGGACATCGAGAACTTCCCATTCGTGCAGATTATGTTGGAAAAAACATTCCAAGTTCTATCGATGAAATTATCCGCGTAAAAGTAGAAGAGCAAGATGGTAACGATGAAGTCGTTATAGAAAAATAAGGAGAATTATGAAATTTAACAAAGATTATGTCTTACGTATTGCAAAAGAATTACTGAGTATTGATAGTCCTACAGGATACACAAACAAAGCAGTCGAATACTTAGAAAACGAAGTGAATGCACTTGGATACACATATTCAAGAAATGCAAAAGGAAACTTAATTGTTTCTTTAAAAGGAAATAGTGATTATACAATTGGATTATGTGCACACACTGACACACTTGGTTTAATGGTTCGCTCTATCTCAAGTGATGGAACACTTGCACTTACCAATCTAGGAGGACCACTGATTCCAACACTTGATGCAGAATACTGTCGTATTCACACAAGAGAAGGAAACATATACACTGGTACAATTCTAACTAATGTTCCTGCAAGTCATGTATACCCTGATGCAGCAACAAAAGAACGTAAAATTGAAAACATGCTTGTTCGCATCGATGAACTTGTAAAAACAAAAGAAGACACAGAAAAACTAGGTATCCAAAACGGAGACTTTGTGGCTATTGAGCCTAAAGTTGAAATTACGAAAAGTAACTTTATTAAATCACGTTTCTTGGATGATAAAATTTCAGTTTCTATATTAATGGGAGTATTGGAAGCGATCAAAACGAATAACATAGAACTTCCATACAATATAGAAATTATTTTCTCAACATATGAAGAAGTTGGACATGGTTCAAGTAGTATTCCTAGTAATATCAATGAACTTCTTGCAGTTGATATGGGATGCATTGGTTTAGATTTAGCTTGTACAGAGTACGATGTAAGTATTTGTGCAAAAGATTCAAGTGGACCTTATGATTACAACATGACAACAAAGTTAGTGAATCTTGCTAAGGCAAATAAGCTATCATACGCAGTTGATATTTATCCTTACTATGGAAGTGATGTCAGTGCTGCATTACGTGGTGGAAACAACATCCGTGGTGCACTGATTGGACCTGGTGTTCATGCAAGCCATGGAATGGAACGTACACACTACCAAGCAGTTGAGCAAACAATGCAACTTGTGTATGCCTATATTACAGACAAAGACCTCGCATAGGTCTTTTTTCTTTGTTTAAAAGAAAAACCAACGATTATCTCGCTGGTTCCCATTTGCATCGTACTGGTGATACGATTGCTTCTTCTTTTTTTAGTTCTTTGAAAGCTTTATCGATTTCTTTACGATCAAGTCCTGACAGCTTTTCAACTTCTCCAGCACTCATAGGTTGACCATGATCTCTCATAACTTCCAATACTTTTTCTTTCGCATCCATTGTATCCACCTCTTTCTACTATCTAAACTATAGCAAAAGTACCAATAGAAATTAAAGCGAATTGACCTAAAATTATAGTCCTTGTTCTTTCACGAATGCATAGAAATCTTGTTCTGCTTTTTCATCACTTCCAATTGTACCTACAGGAGCACAATATACGACAAATTCTTCATCACCATCTAAATCTAGTAGAGTGTTACATTTTTCATTATCAAATGCCGCAATTCCACAAGTACCTAAACCAAGTGCGCTGCATGCAAGATATAAGTTTTGTCCGACATGCCCTGCATCAATCAATGCAACTCTTTGCGCTTCAGGACCATAACGCCACTCTGCACGATATGCAACAAAACTCCAATACAACATAACGTTTGCTTTACTTGCCCATACTTGCCCACATACACTTTCACTCACTACTTGTTGCATATCTTCAAGTTCTTTTAAAAATGTAAGTTGATGAGTCAGTGGCAAATACATGTACACCCCTGGTTTTAGTCCCTCACAGTTACGTACAACAATATACGTTTCAAAAGGATGACGTGCACCACCTGAGGCAACTGTACGTATTGTCGCATATGATTTCCCACGAATTTCTTTAACCCCTTGACTAGCCCACAGGGCATACGATAGTTGTGCTAAAGACATCACTTCATCTGTGTACACACGATGACTTCTTCTTTCATAAAACACCTTAGTTATATCTGAATTTACGATTTTAGCATCACTAATCTTAGGCAGGTCAATAATCAACTTAGAAACAATCGGTTTTGTAAGTGGCGGTTGTTGTAATTTCAATTCTTGATCACTTTCAAAATCAATATCTTGGTATTTCATAAATGCACGATGTGTTTTTATCATGTTTATTAGTTCTACTTTTTTCATGTTCACCTCTTTTCTAAAAGTATATCAAACTTACATTATAATCTTATGAATATTTGTTTTTTTCTTGTATTTCTTTCGATATTTAAATTCATGTTTTTACTTTTTTATGAATCTTTAGCAATATTTTATGATGTTGCATGTCACTTATTGAGTCTATGAATATGCAATGTTATGATATACATGTTTTCATACAAATCCTCTGTTAAGAAAACAAATCAATCAAAATCTCTATAAGACGCAAAAAAAGTTTCCCGATTCAGGAAACTTTTTGCGTTTTATACTTATTTATTAATTACTGATTCAACGTAAGCTTCAACTTCAGCAGCAGTTTCGAATGATAAACATTTTTCAGCTACAGCTTCCATTTCTTTCTTATCTAATGATGTAACCATTTTACGAGCACGTAAGATTGAAGTTGCTGACATAGAGAATTCATCAAGTCCAAGTCCTAGAAGAATTGCAACTGCATTTGGTTCTCCAGCCATTTCTCCACACATACCAGCCCATTTTCCTTCTTTGTGAGCTCCATCAATTGTCATTTTAATTAGACGTAAGATTGCTGGGTTGTATGGTTGGTATAAGTAACTTACTTTTTCACTCATACGGTCAGCAGCCATTGAGTATTGGATAAGGTCATTTGTTCCAATTGAGAAGAAGTCAGCGTGTTTAGCAAATTGGTCAGCAAGTACTGCAGCAGCAGGAATTTCAACCATCATACCAACTTCGATGTTGTCACTAACTTCAACACCTTCAGCAATTAATTCAGCTTTGCATTCTTCGAAGAATGCTTTTGCTTCTACGAATTCATTAACTGTCGCAATCATTGGGAACATAATACATAGTCTTCCGTAGATTGATGCACGACATAATGCACGTAATTGTGTTCTGAAGATATCTTTTCTGTCTAAGCATAGACGAATTGCACGATATCCTAAGAATGGGTTCATTTCTTCTGGGAATTCAAAGTAAGGAAGTTTTTTATCTCCCCCGATGTCTAATGTACGAACAACGACACGTTTTCCTTTCATTCCTTCAAGAACCATCTTGTAAGCGATGAATTGTTCATCTTCTGTTGGGAATTCTTGAGAGTTCATGTATAAGAACTCTGTACGGTAAAGTCCAACACCTTCTCCACCATTTTCTAATACACCTTCAACATCTTTTGGTGTCCCGATGTTTCCAGCTAATTCTACATGGTGACCATCTTTAGAAATTGATGGTTGGTCTACTAATACTTTAAGTGCCTCTTTTTCTTCTTCATGTGCAACACGTTTTGCTTCGTATTCCACTTTTTGTTCAGCTGTTGGATCTAAAATTACATCCCCTTTAATTGCATCAAGAATTACTTCTTGACCATGTTTTGCTGTTTCAAGGATTCCAGCACATCCAACAACTGCAGGAATTTCTAAACTTCTTGCCATAATTGCTGAGTGACTTGTTCTACCACCAATTTCAGTAGCAAATCCTTTTGTATACGCTTTGTTTAATTGTGCTGTATCAGATGGAGTTAAATCGTAAGCAACGATTACAACTTCTTCGTTAATTGCAGTCAAATCAGGAATTTCTACTCCTAATAAGTTAGCTTTTAAACGAACTGTAACATCTTTAATATCTGCTGCACGTTCACGCATATATGCATCTTCCATTGCTTCGAACATAGAAACATACATATTTGCTACACTATCAGCAGCATATTCTGCATTACAATTGTCAGAATTAATTTGTCCTTCAACAGCACCAATGAATTCTGGATCTTGTGCAACCATTAAGTGTGCATCAAATACTGCAAGTTCTTCTGCAGATAAGTTTTGTGAAGCTCTTTCCTTAATCGCTTCAATGTCCTTAACTGTTTTTTCAACTGCAGACTTTAATTTTGCAACTTCTTCTTCTGGGTTTGCCGTTTTTTTCTCGATTTTCATTTCTGGCATTTCAAGTTTGTATACTTTAGCAATAGCTACACCACTTGACGCCGCAATACCTTTTAACATATTACATCCTCCGAATCTCTTATTAATCTCTACTGTCAATTATAACAAACTCATAGTCAAAATCAAATAAGTTATGCATCTTTTGAAAACGGTCTCATTATTTATAAAAACATAAGAAAACAAAAAAACATAACCCTTTTGTCTTATTAATAGATTAAAAAAACTTCGTTAGTCCTATTTCGCTAACGAAGTTTTAATCTATATATTATTTAGAAATGCTTTAATTTTTTCCTGCGTAGGAATTCCTGTTTGTGCACCTAAGTGCTCTGTTGATATCGATGCTCCTGCACTTGCAAATTGAATCGCTTCCTTCAACTTGATTCCTTTTGCCAATTGCATTGCAAGAATCCCATTAAATGTATCTCCAGCACCTGTCGTGTCCACGACATTTACTGAACAGGCAGGTATCGTAACAACCATTCCATCTTCGACAAATGAAACACCTTGTCCACCTCGAGTAACGATTAGTGTTGGAGTGTGATGCATATCCCAATCAATCATCGCTTTAAAGAATTCTTCTTCACTGTCAAACTCACTTCCGTACAATTCTTCAAACTCAATTTCATTTGGTGTAATGTAATCTACATAGTCAAGTGCTTGTTTTATATCAGCATTAAATGGAGCTGGATTTAAAACCGTGATTACACCTTTCTCTTTTGCAATGCGTAATGCATATACCACTGTTGATATTGGTATTTCTAATTGCACAAGCAGTAAGTCTCCATTTGTTATAACATCAATTACTGAATCGACAAATTCTTGATCCACTAATTCGTTTGCGCCAGAAATTACAGTTATACAATTATCTTTTGGTAGTTTAAATATACTTGCAATTCCTGTAAAAAAACTATCTTCAATTTCTAAATGGCTTAAATCTACATTTTCTTCTCTTAAGTAACTTAAAATCTTTTCACCAAACGTATCATTTCCTACTTTGCCTAAAAGTGATACATTCCCACCAACGCGTGATACCGCAACAGCTTGATTGGATCCTTTTCCACCCACTAAATAGTCAATACCATTTCCAACCATTGTTTCTCCCACTTTTGGTAATCGTTCTGCATGCAAAACGATATCAAGATTTATACTTCCCAATACTACGATATTATTTGTCAATCTGTTCCCCCGCTTTCATATAGTATAGATAAAATGGACCATATGTAGTTCGTTCTTTTATCGTAAATGCTTCAATGTTCACGAAATTCATTTTCTCTAATACTTTTTGCATAGGTATATTCGTATGATTTGTACACGAATACAAATCAACATCATGGATGTTCTTTTCTTTTATGAATGAGTCTATCAATTCCCTAGACAATCCTT
Organism: Breznakia sp. PFB1-19; assembly: GCF_029893935.1. NCBI lineage: Bacteria > Bacillati > Bacillota > Erysipelotrichia > Erysipelotrichales > Erysipelotrichaceae > Breznakia > Breznakia sp. PFB1-19. The sequence goes on along the minus strand of NZ_JARXXJ010000001.1, from coordinate 108,507 downwards.
TACCACATGCATCTCTTTTTACGATTAATCGTTTTATAAATATTGCATCGTTAACTGCTTTTGTTTGAATGCCTTGTATTGCATTTTTAGTAAATGTTCCCATACAAACGATTTGATTTTCATCGTTTTTTAATATGTACAGTTCTTCATTTTCAATGTCGTTTACAATTGAATTTCGATTCGGATATTTTTGATTCCACTGATAAATATGATGTGTTTCCATTTCCACTTTCGCATTTTCTAAAAGCTCTGTTAGTTCTACAAGATCTTGAATTATTGCTATTTCAAACTTCATCAACTACTAATATGGAAGAATCAATATTGACAATACAACAACTAACACGATACCTACAATCGTTGGTAATGCTGTACGTTTAAGCAATTTCACTGGTGATACCCCAACCGATGACGATACAATCATCATTACCGCAGCAACTGGAGATATTGTACGTGCTAAGTTAGCAATCATTTGCATTGGTAATGCAATTAAGATTCCATCGATTCCAGCTCTAGCTGCAATTGTAGGAAGAAGTTCGACTGTTGCATAGAACATTGACAGTCCACCACCTGCTAAAACACCAAATACAGTTGTACCAGCACTAAAGATTAACGAAGTTACAATACCTGCTGCTGATGTGTTTTCAACCATACTCATTAGTGAATCAATAACACCTAAGTTTTGAATTGCTGTAGTAACTAAAACTCCACCAACAACTAGTAATACAACTTGACTGAAACCTTGTCCCATTCCTTTGAACATTTCCACAGCTGCTTCTTGTGCTAACTTAAATGATTTATGACGCATTGCTTCGATAAGCACAACAATAAAGAATGAAATAACAGTAAGAACAAAAATATCCATTTTAATTTCATTGGTAATCATGCTTGCAATACCAACTCCAACAATCATTACTAGTGGTAATAATGGTAGAAGTGCATAGAATGTTGGTACATTTACTTCATCCACTTCTTTTAAATTGGAAGTGTCTACACTAATAAATGCAGCTTCACCTTCCGTTTTGTCACAATGTTTTTGCCAAAAGTAATGTACTACAGCTAGAATAAGCAATACAGGAATAGAAATTTTCGCATGCCAAATTACATAATCTAATAAATTATAGTTTAGTACTTCAGCTGCAATAACATTGTCTGCACCTAATGGTGTAGGCATTATCGTTGCTGTCATCGCAATAACACCAGCTGCTGTCATTGATGAAATACCAATACCTTGTAATAATGGATATAAAATTGCCATTAAGATAACTGCTAAACTTGATGCACTTGGAACAACTAAAGACATTAAATTCCCTAATAAGAATACAACAGGAACAAATAATGCTTTTGATTTTATTTTACGAATTGGTTTAACTAATACATTTACAGCTTTTTGGTTTGCTCCAATGTAATTCATATATCCTGAGTATCCGAATAAAATCATTACGACAAGTCCGGCTCCACCAATTTGACTAATAATCGCGTTTTTAAATGATAAGAATATATCAAATACAACAAATCCTGTACCCTCACCTTCAGGTACAATCGCATGTCCTAAAACTGCTGCACATGCTAACAAAATTAAACCGGCAGAAATTAATACAAATGTTGGATTATAGTTTTTTACAATTAGGTACCCAACAACACCCATAACAACTAATACTAAAATTGCTTCAATCATTTCAATTTCCCTCTATTTACATCTTTCTATAGATTCCATGAACCATTTTTTAAACATGTCTGGATTTACATCCGTACATACTCTACAATTTGCTTTTTCGTTTAAATAATTTTTTTGATCAATGACACTAGCTCCAGCAGTATATGATCCTTGAAGTTCGATTCCCACAAATACATCTTCAATAGTGAACATCTCAGGTTCTAATAAATATGCAATTGCAAAACTATCATACATTTTTAAACCCGTTTGAAAACTTCCTCCACGATACTTTTTAAATAGTTGATACATCATTTGCCCAATGTCGTTCATATTTCCAATCGTTTCACTTTCATTAGGTAAAATCATTGACTTCCATGCGACATCTAACGGTGCAAGTGCAAGTGGTAGACCACTTGTAAATACAACTCTAGCTGCCTCAGGATCCACTGCCACATTAAATTCGGAAAGAACTCCTTTATTACCCCTTCCAAGTGCTCCTCCCATCATGACAATCTCCTCAACTTTATCAAGTAGTTCAGGATACATACGAATAAACATTGCAATATTCGTTAATGGACCAATTGCGACAATAGTCGTTTTTTCATTATTTTCACGAATGACATCTGCGATTGCATTCACAGCGTGTTTATCAATCAACAATGATTCATTTGGTTTTGGAAAGTCGAAGCCTTCCATTCCTGTTGCCCCATGAACATCACTTGCATCTACTGCATCTCGTAGTAGTGGTTGTTGTGCTCCTTTTGCAATTGGAATTTCTTTTTTTAAGAACGTAAGTAATTTCATTGCATTTAAAGTAACTTTATCGCAACTTACATTTCCTGCTACCGTAGTTACTAGTTTTATATCCACCTTTTCTGAAAACGCTGCAATTGCAATTGCTATGGCATCATCAATACCTGGATCTGTATCAATAATTACATTTCTCTTCTTTTCAATCATTTTCTCCTCTTTCTGATAAAGCGCTTTATCGCTGTTGCAAAAAAATATAAATATTCTTTTTTTTACTCACCTCACTTCATATCCCTACATATGATAAAGCGCTTTATCTAATCTCCAAAAATAAAAGAAATTTATTTCAATTTCTTTTTCTATTAAAAGATTATCATGTTATGTAAGCGCTGTCAAATATTTCTTACACTTTCTCCTTCGAATTTTTCTGGAGTAAGAATTCTTCTTTCAGAACTTCGTGTTTGCTTATCAAATAACAATTCAATAGCTTCACTTGCAAGTTTACTACTATCTTGAACAATTGATGACAAAGGCATCACCATTGCCTCAATGATTTTTGAGTAATCATAACCTACAATAGACACATCTTGTGGAATTGATAAATTCTTTTCTTTCATCCGTTTAATAAAACCAAGTGCCATCATATCATTAGCGATCGCTACTGCAGTTAAATCTTTGTTTGTAAGCAATGTCTTACCTGCATCATATCCTCCATCAATTCGATAATTTCCTGTTGCAACCCATGATGGTTCAATAGATATATGATGTTCTTCCATTGCTTTTTTATACCCTAACCAACGATCGTTAGCATTTTCAATATCACTAGATGCTTTAATAAATCCAATATTACGATGTCCTGCATCTAATAACATTTTTGTCGCCATATATCCCCCAAGTACATTATCATAATATACTTGTTTGCATTCAATTTCTGGAAGGTTTCTATCCATTAAGACAAACGGTACTGAAAGTTCATTTAACTTATCAATTGTTCTTTCTTTGTCCTTATATGATTCATTAGATAAAGTAATAAGCAAACCATCAACACCTATATTTACCAACTGATCAATTAACTGAAACTCATTGTCTTGTGAATCATCAGAAATTGTTAGTATCAAATAACAACCATGTTTTCGTAACAAATAGTCAATATTTTTTGCCAGTTGCGAAAAGAAATAGTTTTCAATATCTGGTATGACTAATCCAATCATATTCGTCTTTTTACTTGCAAGACCTCTTGCTGAGACATTTGGTCTATAATGATACTTTTTTGCTAAAGCCTTTATTTCTTCTTTTTTAGCCACAGATATTCTACTTGGACGATTGTTTAGAACTAATGAAACTGTAGTCTCCGAGACATTTGCCATTTTTGCTATATCTTTCAATTTAATCTTCATATATGATCCACCTTATAATACATGCATATTATAGCATACCAATAGATGTAGGAAGAACATAAGAAATGCATCAACTTTATTTAGATTCATTCATCTTTAAAATTATGCACACGGCTTCAAACATTGTATCTACAATAACATCTGCATCACTTTGGTTAATGTCAAAGTTATAATCTTTTATTGCAATAACAAACATTCCTGCTCGTTTTCCTGCTTGTATTCCATAATAAGAATCTTCAATTACTACACATTCACCTGGATTTACTTCAAAGTATTTAGCGCATGTGATGTATATTTCAGGATCAGGTTTACTGTTTTCAAACATTTCACCAGAAATTATGTAATCTAATTTCGGTATTAACCCGCAGTTTTTCAAGTTATATTTTAATGGTTCTAATCGTGATGAACTTGCAACAGCAACATGAATATTGTGGTCTCTAAGCATTTGAAACGAACTTGGTACATCCTCAAACATAATCTCTTTATAGTCTAATCGACGAACAACTTCACGAAAATCCCATAGTTTTTGTTGGAATTCTTCATATGTGTATGGTGGGTTTGCTTTATCATATATAACCCTCCACAAATCCATTTGCACACTCGAGCCAATTAGATTACGTAAATCTTGAGGATCATACGATAAACCTAATTGTTTTACAAACTTTTCATTTAATTCATTTACCAAGACTTCTGAGTTGACGATTACACCATCAAAGTCACTGAATACCGCTTTTATCATAGTTATATTATCTTCCTTCCTCATATATAAAGCAAGGTAGAGATTGCTCTCTACCTAATGTTTATTTTATATTTCGAATATGTCCTTTACTTGTTTCTAATAAAGCTTCTGCTTTAGCTACATCGCAGTTATGTAAGATCATCACTATTGCAACTTTCACTCTGTTTCCACTTGCTTCAATTGCTTGTTCAATTACTTCATCACTTGCATCTGTAACTTCTTTAATGATATTTTTTCCTCTTTGTACAAGTTTTTTATTTGATAGCTTTACATCCACCATCAGGTTTTCATAAGCTTTCCCTACTCCTACCATCGCTCCTGTTGAAATCATATTCAAGATTAGTTTTTGGGTTGTTCCTGCTTTTAAGCGTGTGGATCCTGTCAATACTTCTGGTCCAGGAACTGCTTCGATTGCCAGTTTTGCGACTGCTCCAATTTCACTATTCTTGTTGCATGCAATTGCTACTGTATGACATCCAATTTCATTTGCATATCCTAATGCTTCAATTACATATGGTGTTCTTCCGCTTGCTGCCAATCCAACAATTAAATCATTTTCATTTGCATCAATGCGTTTTAAATCTTCAACACCTTCACTTAATGAATCTTCACTTCCTTCTTTTGCTTTTACGAATGCACTATCTCCTCCAGCAATCAAACCGACAACTGTATCATATGACACACCAAATGTTGGTGGACATTCTACTGCATCAAGTACACCTAGACGTCCAGAAGTTCCTGCACCCATATAAATGATTCGTCCACCATTGCTTAATGCTTCAATTCCCCAAGTAATTGCTTGCGCAATTTCAGGAAGTACTTTTTCAATAGCTTCGGGAACTTTTTTATCTTCATCATTCATTTTCTTGGCAAATTCAAGAGGTGATAAAATATCTAAATCCATTGTATTTGGATTTCTTTGTTCCGTTGTTAATTTCGTTAAATCTATCATGCTTTCTCCTTGTCCAAAGTAGTCCTTTTTATTACTTATTAGAAAACTTTGCTACTTCATTGGAAAAACGTTTTGTCAGTATTTCTGGACGTGTAATACTTGTTCCAACAACAACTGTATACGCACCACTTTCCAATGCCAATCGTGCTTCATCAGGCGTTTCAATTTTACCTTCTGCAATGATTGGTGTATCTGTAAACTCAGAAATTTCCTTAATCAATTTCAAGTTTACAGATGTAATTTCTGAACTTTCACTAGTATATCCTGAAAGCGTTGTGGATAAAAAATCAAACCCTAGTGTATCTGCGTATTTTGCTTCTTCAAGTGTTGATATTTCTCCCATAATTAAAACTTCTGGATAATTTTCTTTAATCTTTTGTACAATACTTTCAATGTTCTCCCCATTCGGTCTAGCCCTTTTTGTTGCATCTAAAGCAATAATATCAATGCCAATATCTAAGATTTCTTTCGCACTTTCATAGGTTGGTGTAATATATACATCACAATCATCACGAAACTGTTTATTTATTCCAATCAAAGGCAAATCAACTTTTTCTTTGATTGCTAGTAAATTGTCTTTACCAGTAGCACGAATTCCAACAGCTCCACCTTCTTTTGCAGCACTAGCAAATGCTGCCATAATTGATGAACCATACATTGCCCATCCAACGCGAGCTTGACATGAAACAATCAACCCACCTTTGATTTCTTCCATTACCTGCTTTTTCATTTAGAACATCCCAATCATCTTTCCAACAATACCAAGAATAAAACTTACAATAACACAAATATACATTCCTTTTTTGTTTTTCATTAATAATTGATAGAATCCTAAAGTTATTAACAATGGAATTAGACAAGGTAAAATTGAATCTAATAACTCTTGAACGATGATTTCTTTTTCACCGAATGTCCAAACATAAGCAACTGGTGCTTTAACAAATCCAACGATCATTGCACCAACAACCATCATTCCTACAATTGTTGCTCCTTGTACAAACTTGTCAATAAGGTTTCCTTCTTTCATACGAGCAACGATGCTTGTTCCTAGAGCATATCCGTGCTTGATAAATAACCATCTTGATCCAACATTTAGTATTAAGTTTGGAACAATAAAGATGATTGGTCCAAGAATACTTCCATCTAATGCTAATCCAGCTCCAATTGCGGCAAATACAGTCATGAATGTGGCTTTAAATACAGAATCTCCAATTCCTGATAAAGGTCCCATTAATGCAGCTTTTGTTGATGAAATAGCTTCACCTGTAATTGGCTTACCTAAAGCTCTTTGTTCTTCAAGTGCAAGAGATACTCCCATTACTGCATTTCCAGTATATGGATGACAGTTAAAGAATTCATTGTGACGAGTTAATGCTTCTGTTAAATCTTCTTTATTTGGATATAGTTTTTTCAATGCTGGAATCATTGCAAATGCAAACCCTAAACTACAGTAACGTTCGTAGTTGATACTAGTCATTGAGAAGAATGAACGGAAGAATGTTGAACGTAATTCTTTTTTAGTAAGAATGTGTTCAAGTTCTTCTTGTGCACTTGAGTCACTATCATCATCTAAGTCAAATTCATCTTTTGGTTCGTTTTTCTTTTCAAAGATAAACATTGCAGCAGCAATACCAAATCCTAGTAATGACACTGGAAGAACCGCTAAGTTTACGTATGTTGCTAAGACAAATCCAATTAAGAAGAATGGCCAGTATTTTTTCATATCCATCATCTTAAGTAGCATTGCCATTCCTACTGCCGGCAAGATACCAGAAGCAACTTTCATACCATCAGTGACAATTGCTGGCAAGCTAGCAACTATGTTGTTTACAAAGTCACTACCGAAATACACCGCTAAAAATGACGGAATAAAGAATACGATAAAGAATATTGGTATCCCTGCTAAATGAGCTAATTCTACTTTTCGGATTTCTCCATTTGCTAAGTATTTATCTGCGCGGTGCATAATAATAATATTTATATTCCATGCAAACATAATCAATAATTGTGCTAGCATTCCAATTGGTAATGCTAGTGTAATCCCAACTTCTGGATTTCCTCCATTTTGAATTGCGAATACAGTTGATAGCATACCGGCAATTTGTGCATTTGGTGGTACACTCCCTCCAATTGGTAGGATTCCCATATACATAAGTTCTACACTACCACCTACAATAAGTCCGGTTTGAACATCTCCTAAAATCAAACCAATCACTGGTCCTGCAAAGATTGGACGTGAAATCATCCAATATCCATAACCATAGTTTTCAGTTATTACAATTGCAATAAAAATACTAAGTAATAACGCGCTTACTAATGACATATATTTCCCTCAATCTTTCTAAATTAATTTCATTAAATCTTCACTTGTGTCTGAAGGTGTAGTTCGTACATCAAGTGCAACACCATTTGCATCTAACTTTTTGAAGTCTTCAACCATTGCATCATCCACATAAACAGTCTTTGATAGTTGACGACGACCTTCTTTAAAGTAGATACCTCCAACATTAATTGAGTCAAATGTAACTCCATTGTTCATCATCTTTACAAGAACTCCTGGCTCTTTTACAACGATGAAGAAACGTTTGTTTTCGTTTCGTTCTAAAAATTTTACGGCTTTTTCATCATCAACAACTAAGCATTTTAAACCTGCGGGGCAAGCCATTTCTAATAATGATTTTTGAAAATCATCTTTAGACACTTCGTTATCAACGACCATTACTACGTCTACTTTATACGCAGTTGTCCAAGCAAAAGCAACTTGGCCATGAATTAATCTTTCATCAATTCTGGTAATTGTAATCATTTGGTATCCTCCATTTTCTTTTACACCTTCATCATAGACTAATGAAACTATATGTCAACAAAGCAAGCGCATAACGAAACAAAGTTTCATATAATGAAACTTTGTTAATTGGTGATTCGCGTTTTATTTACTTTCTCAATTGCTCGATCATAATCTAATTGTGATACTAATGCATATAAAATATCAACGATATACAATTGAGTAATACGTGATGCCATCGCTCCACTTCTAAACAGTGTTTCTCTACTACTCACAGCGATCGATACATCTGCAATTGAAGCTAATGTATTCGAAGTACTGCTCGTAATACATATAACATAACATCCGTTTTTTTGACACTCATTTGCAATGTCAATCATCTCTTTTGTTTCTCCACTATAGGAAAAGACCATTGCAACATGTTTCGAAGAGGAGTTTAAAGCTTGTACCCATTGTCTATCATTTAGTTGATAACAAGCAACATTTTTTCCGATTCTCATAAATTTATACGTTGCATCAAGTGCAACTACATTGGATGCACCTATACCATAAAAGTCTACTACTTGTGCTTTATGAATCCGATTAGCAGCCTCCACAAGACTATCTTCATTTAGGATTATTCTTGTTTCCTCAATAGAGTGCACATCAATATTCGTAATCTTATCAATGACTGTTTTTGGACTATCATCTCGACTTACAGTTGTTGTATCTAATACATTTAAATGTACATTCTCAAACCCCTGGAGTTCAGAAGCAATCATTATCTTAAACTGGTTAAAGCCTTTTGCACCAACTCGTTTACATAAACGAACAACTGTTGCTGTTGATGTAAATGTTTCTTTTGCAACTTCATAAATTGTCATATCAACAATTCGCTTTGGATCCTTTAAAATAAAATCTCTAATTTGTTTTTCTGCTTCTGGAAGGTTTCGATAATCTCTTAATTTTATTAGTACGCTCATGTTATACCTCATTTGTTTCACTATAGCAAAGTGCTAAAAATTAAGCAAACACAAAAAAAACTTGGTATAGAAACGATTCTCTTCTACCAAGTTTTATTTTACTGTTACTATTTAATATTTCGAATATGTCCTTTACTTGTTTCTAATAAAGCTTCTGCTTTAGCTACATCGCAGTTATGTAAGATCATCACTATTGCAACTTTCACTCTGTTTCCACTTGCTTCAATTGCTTGTTCAATTACTTCATCACTTGCATCTGTAACTTCTTTAATGATATTTTTTCCTCTTTGTACAAGTTTTTTATTTGATAGCTTTACATCCACCATCAGGTTTTCATAAGCTTTCCCTACTCCTACCATCGCTCCTGTTGAAATCATATTCAAGATTAGTTTTTGGGTTGTTCCTGCTTTTAAGCGTGTGGATCCTGTCAATACTTCTGGTCCAGGAACTGCTTCGATTGCCAGTTTTGCGACTGCTCCAATTTCACTATTCTTGTTGCATGCAATTGCTACTGTATGACATCCAATTTCATTTGCATATCCTAATGCTTCAATTACATATGGTGTTCTTCCGCTTGCTGCCAATCCAACAATTAAATCATTTTCATTTGCATCAATGCGTTTTAAATCTTCAACACCTTCACTTAATGAATCTTCACTTCCTTCTTTTGCTTTTACGAATGCACTATCTCCTCCAGCAATCAAACCGACAACTGTATCATATGACACACCAAATGTTGGTGGACATTCTACTGCATCAAGTACACCTAGACGTCCAGAAGTTCCTGCACCCATATAAATGATTCGTCCACCATTGCTTAATGCTTCAATTCCCCAAGTAATTGCTTGCGCAATTTCAGGAAGTACTTTTTCAATAGCTTCGGGAACTTTTTTATCTTCATCATTCATTTTCTTGGCAAATTCAAGAGGTGATAAAATATCTAAATCCATTGTATTTGGATTTCTTTGTTCCGTTGTTAATTTTGTTAAATCTATCATGCTTTCTCCTATTTTTCTACGAACATCAGTTTTGTTCCATGTGTAATACACTCTAATATACTAAGGTAATCTGGATGAACATTACCAATAACATTGACTCTTTCATCAGCAGTAAAATCCTTTTTTGTTATTTGAATTTCTCCACTGTATCGCAAGTAATTTTTGTTATCTATAGTAATACTTCCATATTCACGAGATGTTGTATTTACTGGTTCTATAATTGCTCCTTGACTAGCAAATTCACGACTTTCCTGAAGACGAATCAGTTTACTTGGTGAATCAATACGATTGGTAAATACTTGATTTATAAATGGCTTTAATAACTCATGAACATTCACTACAGGAATTCGAATTACTTGATCATCTAAAGTATCTGATAGGAATTGACAATCCATAGAGTTCATACCTATATCACCAACGAATACGTACTCTGCATAATAGTTCCACAAGATTTCTAATGCGGCTACATAACCATTCATATCACGATGTTTTTCTAGTGTTGGTAACCCTTCAAATATAGGTCCTCTATATTTCTCACCTGGTATAAATGCAATGCTTTTTACCTCATGTTTTACTAATGTTTCATGCATATCTTTAAGTTGTTTTACATCCAATCCTGTATCTTTACGTGGATAGAAATTATGCATTGCATATACGTGTCCTTTTGGAAGTTTTTCGATTAATTTCACATCTATCGTTGATGCATTAACTACTAACGGTACTTCATTGGCAATTGCAATTGTTTCCTCATCACTAAATCCATAGTCCAAACGAACAAGATCAATACCTAATAATTGAATTAAACTGTGCACATTTGGTAAATCAAACTTCGCTAACGTTCTTTTTGAAATGTCTGCAATAATTTTAGTATCTTGTTTTTTTAGTAATCGAAACATTTCCTTTACATCCTCAACATATGCATCATCATATTCTTCAGCTATATGTAATGATGTAAAAACCATATTACCTTGTAAGGGCAACGTTTGCAGTTGCCCTTTTTGTTCTCTAAATGTTGTTACGTAGTATGCAAAACCAATGGTCTTAAGCACGTTCTACTTCTTCCTTTGAAACAAAGAACCAAGTTACAATAAATCCACCGATGTATGCAACAATTAGTCCAATAAAGTAGTAAAGCATTCCCATTGCACCGTTACTTCCACCTGTCATTAATGGAATTGCTACCATTCCTGAAGGTCCCCATGCAGTTGCCATTACTTTGGTTAACATTACAAATGCACCACCAAATCCAGCTCCAATTCCTGCTGTAATAAATGGTTTACCCATTGGAAGAGTTACCCCATAAATTAATGGTTCACCAACTCCAAGGATACCTGCTGGTAATGCACCTACAATTACTTCACGTAGACGTTGATTATTTGCTTGTTTTGCTTTAATGTAAATTGCAATTGCCGCTCCAACTTGACCAGCTCCTGCCATTGCTAATACTGGGAATAATGTAACTCCACCTAGTTTTTCTAATTGAATTGCATAGATTGGAATTAATCCATGGTGAAGTCCTAATAGCACCATTGGTAAGAACAATGCAGATAATACAAATCCTGAGATTACTTGTACTACTGGGTTACTTGAGTTAATAAGGATGTTTAATGCACTAATCAAGAGATCTGATAAGAAACCTGCAACTGGCATAATCGCAAATACAAAGATCACTCCTGTAATTACGATTGCACAAATTGGTGTTACGATTAAATCTAAGATTTCTGGTACGACTTTACGTAATCCTTTTTCTACTTTTGCTAAAATCCAAACACCGAAGATAACTCCGATAATTCCACCTTTACCTGTTGTTAAAATTGATTCTAAAGGTACATCTACATTATACCAACCAAAGAATGTTGATAATGTAATGATTCCAGGTGCAATTGAGATTGCCCCAATCATTCCTCCTAATGCTTCTGTTGCTCCAAATTGTTTTGCAGCATTTACACCAGTGAAAATAGCAAAGTATGATAGGAAACCAGATCCTAACAATGAAAGTGTTTGTTGGATTAAGAACCATACACTTGTTTCATTAACAGTAATTACTCCTGATGTTCCAAGTTGTCCAATTAAACTTGCAATACCATTTAATAATCCAGCAGCAATAATTGCTGGAATTAGTGGAATAAAGATATTTCCAATTGTACGTAATCCTTGTTTTAATGGTGAGTCTTTTTGATTCGCTTTCAAATCCGCTTTGTTTTCTTCCCAACTTGGGTCGATTTCTCCAGCATGTACTCCCATTTCATTGATCAGAATGTCAGCAACTCTTTTTGCTTTTCCTGGTCCCAGTACAATTTGCATCGTTGCATCTTCAACAACACCCATTACACCTGATGTTGTCTTCAACTCATCTAATTGTACTTTACTCATGTCTTTAATTTTCACACGTAAACGTGTCATACAGTTTGCAGCAGTAAGAATATTTTCTTTACCACCTAACAGCTCTAATAATTTTGCTGCTAATTCTTGATTATTCATTTTGTGTTCTCCTTTTTTTGTTTCTATTACAATAAATTGCTTTTAAACAATTTATTAATAACCCTTGTTATTCAATTTTCTTTTGTTCAAAATATACAACCCTGCACTCAACCCAACTATTAGTAATCCGGCAAAGAACATAATGTTTGTTTGATCTCCTGTTCCAATTGATGGATCGTTTTCATTTGTATTTGATGACCCTGGTTTTGATGGTTGCTCCGTATTCGGTTTGTTTGATGAACCATCTTTAACAATGTTAGTTACACGTACATTAACTGATCCTTTGTGTCCGTTTTTGTAAACTAGGTTAACAGTTTCTTCAGCGTTTTCTGTGTAAACTTTTTCATATTGTTCAACAACACTACGTCCTGTTGACTCCACTTTTGTCCAACCTTCAATATCGTTTACTTTTTTACTAACAGAAATAGTTGCTTTTACAGGTCCTTTAGTTTCTCCGTTTGTATCGTAAGCCACTGTAGCAGTTGGCTCTTTTGCATCAACAACTGTAATGTATTTTTTCATTTTTACGTCATTTAAGCCACTATTATCATTGTAAAGAGACACATAGTAATCACCTTCTTCACTAGCATTGAAATAGTATGATGCCCCTTTTGCATGCCAGTCAACAGGCTCTAATAAATCACTTGACCCTTCTGGACCATCATAATCGGTAGGCGCATCTGGAGCTGGATCCCCACAATCTACTCTTGTGACCTTAAGACTACGATAATCAACTTTTGTTATTTTTTTGTTTGATAGTGGACTTAATAAGTCAACATCAACTTTCACTGTTGGGTTTGCTTCAAAATCATTGATGATAACTTCTTTTTCTTCACCAATATTTGGTAATGAAGATACGTATGTGTCAAAACCAAATGCATCGTGGTAGATTCTTTCAGCAACCATACGGTATGTGCTTGCCCCTGTTCCAGAATTCACAAATGAATTTGGATATTCAGAACTTACAACTGGGTTGTGTGGTCTATTTCTCATGTATACAACAACAATATTATTTTCTGGATCTGCAAATGCTACTGGACCAGACCATCCTTGATGTCCAAATGTTGAATAGTCAGCATAGTATGAGAAATACGTTGGCCAATTTGTTGATCCCCATTGGTAATCTACATCATTTGTATACCATCCAAGTGCATATGTAGAATTCGTATATCCACCATCATTAATAATATCGTTAGGTTCTAAGAACATATCTACTGTTTCTTTATCAAATAATGTAACTCCATTGTATGTTCCGTTATTTAGCATCAATTGATACAAAATAGCAACATCATGTGGTGTTGAGAAAATTCCTGCATGACCAGCAACTCCTGCTAATGTGTAGTATGCTTTTTCATCATGTACTTCTCCACGTAATGTATATGTTCTCATTCCAGCAAATGCATATTCATTTGCATTATGTCCATCTACTGTACGGTATCCATCTCTTGAGTTTCCGTTGATTTCAGTAGCTGCAATATCTTCTTGTGTGAATCCTTTTTGCAATGGATTATACATTGTATGTGTCAATCCTAATGGTGCATAGATTTCATTTTCAACATATTGATCTTGTGGCATTCCAGTAATCGATTCAATAATCAATCCAAGTAACATGTAATCTACATCACTGTAAGCAATTGCCGTTCCAGGCATTGTTGTAATTGGTGTTTTACATATTGCTTCAAGTGCTTTTGTTCGATCACTTGGATCTGTTTGTGGTTCGATATAAAGCGTATCATATGCTGAACCAACACTTGCAAATCCCATATAGTCTGCAGCAGCCTGACTCTTTAAGTAATTATCATTGTGATACTGTGGATCAGGCGCCTGCCCTGCTTCATGATGTAGTAACATCTTTACTGTAATTAAATCTTTATGTTGAAGTGCTTGTGCTTCAGGTTTTAATAAACTTGTAACCTCATCATAATCACGATATTCAGGAATATATGTACTTACAGTTGCATCCAAATCCAACTTACCTTCATACACTAGTTTTTGTAGTGCCAAGTTAGTTGATAGCATTTTTGAAACAGATGCCATATCCCACATAGTGTTTTCATCAACTGCATCCCAATCACTTTCATCTAGTAAAACTGATTGGTGATCATTAAATATATCGGTTCCCTCTTTGTACTTTACTTCATAACCAAAGTAATCTTCATATTGAACCTTACCATCTTTTAAAACCATTACAGCAGATCCAGTATGACCATTGTCAATTAAGTTTTGTACTCCCTCTTTAACTGAACTGAAATCATAGTCACTTGCTTCATCAGTGATGATGTTTGGTACAACATCATGACCTTTCATACCTTCTCCAACTCTACTAGCCAATACTGGTGCACTTGCTATTGTCCCTACATATGCAATAGATAGTGCTCCTAATATCACTTTACGAAAAACATTCACGTTATTACCCTCCTCGTTAAGTAATCTGTGTTTCAATGTAGCGCTAATTTTTGATACCTTTGTGTATCATTCAAATTCTGATTTAATTTTTCACATTTCATTGGCCAAATATTCATGTGGAAAAGCGTGGTTTTAACAAAAAAAGAGCCAAAAAACAATTATTGTTTTTTAGCTCTTGCTCTTTCGATGCACGCCTTACACTTAGAATATAGCATAGGTCAATTTTGTTGTCAAACTACTTTTTCAAAAAGTTTTTATCCATTTGCAATAGATGAATTTCTGTTATTGTCTTGCTTTACCCTCTAACATATTCACTAAATGTATCAAGATATATACTCTTTCTTGCTTAGCTAACTTCACTCCAGTTAAGTCCTCAATGATTTGCAAAATGTCATCGCAAATCCCTGTATATTCGGGATAACTCTTTACCAAAGCATCGTTTACATGCTCGTTTAGTTGGCGTTTTTCTTGTTCTGTCCCTTCAACTAAAAAGCGTAAATGTGTAATGAATCGTAGGTAATTTAAGTCGTCATTTTTAATATCAAACTTATATGTAATCGTAAGTAAATCGTACACTTCACTAATAATGGCATTTAATAAATCTATTGATTTTTCACCACTTTGGATATTTTGAATATGCAAAGCTATGTAACTTACTTCCGCATCTGGAATCATTAGTTCATGTTTTCGATAAATCGCTTGTGATATTTTTTGTGCCTTATCATATGATTCTGGGTATAGTGCTTTAATTTCATAAGAGAAAAATTGCTTAATTGCCTCCCCATTTAAAATTCTAGTATATGTTGCTGCCAAGTGATTTGCTAATGTTACGAATGTTGTATGGTTCACTCCATTTTCTTCATACGCTACAATAAGTTGTACAGTATCCATCACAATCGAGATAATTTCATCATTAAAACCATTTACTACATTTGAGAATTGATTACTCCCTAAAGGACTGGAATACATTCTTTCATAAGGTGTCCCTTTTTTTATTTGCATATCCGCTTTTATTCCAAATCCGATTCCCTTTTGGATAATTACATATTCTCTAAAACGATCATGTACAATTAGCGAACTATTATTTAAAACTTTTTTCACTTTATAGTTTTTTGTTGTTTGTTGCATTTATATCATTTACTTCATAAAGGTTGCCTCATTACAAAGACGACCTTTCATTCTCCTTTCATCCCTAACGTAGTACTTCACTCATACATTATGGACCTTTCATGACAATGTTTCAATATTTATATTTATAAAAACAAAAGAATCAATAAGCGTTAAGAAAAGGATTCACCAAAATTGGTAAACCCTTTTCATTACTTTTTTCTCAAATTATGCGATTGTTACGCGTCCTTCTTCAGCTAGCTCGCATGCTCCAGCATTAGCTGTAACTGCTTGTCCATCAAGGTTTAAGAAGATAACCATAATGTCAGTTGCAGGTACTTTAGGTCCAATTGTTTGTAAATCCATTTCTGCAATTGGTTCTCCAGCTACAACTTTTTGACCATCTTTAACTTTGATTGTAAATCCTTCACCCTTTAGGTTTACCGTGTCAATTCCCATGTGTACCATTACTTCTTTGCCATCATCAGCAACAAGTGTAATCGCGTGTTTTGTTGGGAAAATCGATCCAATCGTTCCACTTACTGGTGAACAAACCGTTCCTTCACTTGGACGTACTGCAAATCCATCACCCATTGCTTTACTTGCAAACACTTGATCTTCAACTTCTGTAATTGGCATCAAAGTTCCTTTTGCTACAGTAACAATTCCTTTTTTTGCTTCAAATTTTGGTTTTCTTTTAAAAAACATATCTTTCTCCTCTATCACATCTGTGTGTTGTCATTTTTTCATCCATTCTTATCATATAGCAAATTGCTAGATTTCTCTAAAATCATGCACGAAAGTATAACCATACATCGATATTCCATTATTTTTATGCTTATAGAATACCAATAAATTAAAAATGTTTCCACTATTTTAGCAATCTTCACACAAGATTCCAAAATTCATCACTTTTCATTAAAAAAAGATGTCACACATTTGCATGACATCTAAGTTACATTATTTTACTTGCATGTAGTAAGGAACTACGTATGCAGGCACTCCATTTTCCATAATTAAATCTGGTTCTCCCATGATTAATGGTTGGATGTAGTCGTGACCTTCTTGTGTAAGACCAGCGTAGTTAGGTAAAATCCATTCAGCAGGAATGTTTTTTACGTGGTTAGCAAATTCGTTTGCAGGTCCAGCAATGTATTCAACATCGTATTCTTTACCTGGTTTACGAACAACACCAACAACTTGTCCAGTGTATTCTGGGTTCATTGAACGCATGTGTGCACTTTGTCCAAGTTTGAAACTTTCTTCAACATCAACTTTAGATTGAATGTAGTTAGCACAACGTTGTGCAGTACTTAAGTCTTGTACTTTTGCACGTGGTGCAACACCAGCTTCTAAAATCATGTTTTTAAGAGCGTTACCAGCTCCACCTAATACAGCATGTCCAAATCCATCGTTGCTTGCTTTAGCAGCAGCTAAGTAAGAACCATCAGCGTAGTGAGCACCTTCACTAACTACAACATAACATTTTCCTTTTTCGTCCATTACTTTTTTAACTTGTGCTAAGAATAAGTCTTTATCGAAGTCTACTTCTGGTAATACTAAGATATCAACTTTTCCAGACACAACAGAAGATCCTGCTAACCACCCAGCATCTCTACCCATTGTTTCAAGAATGAAAACTTCTGGACGAGTTTCTGGAGCGTAAACGTTTAAGTCTAACCATGTAGATACAACAACTGCGTTAACGAATTTTGCAGCTGATGCAAATCCTGGACAGTGGTCAGTAACCATAAGGTCATTATCTACAGTTTTTGGACATCCAACGAAACGTTTGTTGATTCCGTTTTTCTTTGCCCATGCACTTAATGCATCTACTGTATCCATTGAGTCGTTTCCACCAATGTAGAAAAGAATTTCAATGTCATATTTTTCCATAATATCAACTAAACGTTGGTAATCTTTATCGTCATCTCTTTTTAATTTGTAACGACATGATCCTAACGCACTTGATGGAGTTTGACAAAGAATTTGGTTTTCTCTATCACTCATGTTTGTTAAGTCGTAGAATCTTTCTTCTAAAATTCCTTCGATACCGTTTAGTCCACCGTATACTGTGTCATAAATTGGGTTTAATTGGTTTGCTTTAACAATTCCCGCTACTGTAGCGTTAATAACTGTTGTAGGTCCACCAGATTGTGCAATTAAACAATTTGCCATTTCTAAAGTCCTCCTGTAATTATACAATACCCTAATATATTACCATTTGCCCAAGCGCTTTTCAATAAAACTTGAGATTTCTTTCACGAATCAAGCATCCCTTCTTTCATCCCATTTTAAAAGTATGTATAATATTCGTATGAAGCAAACAAAAGTAGCACATATATGGTGGATGATGCTTTATTTTATGGGAGTTTTTGTTATTCCATGTCTGTCAATTTTTATAGCAACAAGAAGCTCTCTATTATATGAAAATTTCACCTATGTAGGCAACCAAACAAGGTATCGTCCCATCTTTATTATTTGGGGACTTTTATTATCACTGCACATGTTAGTGACGTTTTTTACACTACTCTACATAACAAAAAATCATAAGCGTATGTATTGGTATTTGGCAAGTATTCTTGGATTACTTCATGCAACATCGTATGTACTTCCTTATGATAAAACGAGAAGTTTAGTAACCAGTGAATTACATGTATATATTTCAATTTCAACTTTTGTTGCATATATCTTCTTATTGCTATTTTACTTGTATAAACTGAATCACTTTTACTTATTTATCTCAAGTGTCAAAGCGATGATCAGTTTACTTGTTGCGATGTTTTTGACTCTATTACTAACAGGAGACATTTCCAGTTTAGTTGAACTTATCAATACGAATTTTATGGCAGTTTTCATGGTCATCTTATTAAAGAGGACAAAACCATATTTCTAGACAATGTTTTCCTATTGTTCAAATTCGTTCATTTAACTTTCACGTGTTTTCCCTTTGATAGTCATGCATGTCCATTATGATATAGACAGTCAAAGGAGGTGAACTTGAAGAAGAAAGACTCAATAATATACAACACAAAGAACAATATTAGAAATAACATTCTCCCTTAAATAATAATGTTAGAAAAATAATGAAATAAAATATTCTCCCTTTTTAAATAAATATACAAATCAATCGAAAAGCAACTTTATCCTCCCCTGAAGTTGCTTTTTACTTGCTTGTTTTTCTACTGTTCAAAATCGTTCATGCATTTTTCACCTTCTAGACATTCACTAGTCATAGCGAGTATGTATGCTAAAGACAGTTAAAGGAGGTGCACATGGACCAAAACGAAATACTATTAGCATATATACTAAAACTAGTAAAAGAAAATAAAAAGTAATCTGCTTATATAAGCAATGTAATAAAATATATTCTCTCTTTTATGTTCATACACATAAATACAAAGCAACCTTGCTCTCCTAAGGTTGCTTTTTTTAATGTTTTCCTATTGTTCAAATTAGTTCATTTACTTTTCACAAACTTTACCTAAGAAAATCATAGATAACAGGTATGATAAAGATACTTCAAGGAGGTGAACATGACAGAGCAAGAATTACTAGTTACCTACATATTGAAACTAGTAAAGACCAACAAAAAATAATATTCTCCCTAAAATATTATAATAAACACAAAGAATAATAAAAAATATTCTCCCTTTTTATATAAAAAATTAAACACAAATGAATACTAAAAAGCAACTTGATCCCCTCAGGTTGCTTTTTTTATACTTCACATTGTGAAGAACTATGATTTTACTTTTTTATTTTTCTTTGTTTTATAAAAGTACAGTACTCCAACAAGAGAAATAGTTCCAAGTAACCACAATACATTGCGATGTGTTATATCACCAGTGGCAGGATTTGAAGTTACCTGATTCACATTGGAAGAAGTTTTAATTTTCTCAAGTGCAACCATTGCATCTTGAAGTTCTTGTTTTAGTTCATCTATTGTTTGTTGTGATGCGTTTGCATCTCGAATTATGTTTTGTGCATTTTCAAGTACTTTAAGTAAGACACTTAATGAATCACTTGTATAAATTTCTTTATCAAGTGCTTGCACTTGCATTATCAACGCTTCTAATGCATCTGTATTTGCACGAAGTCGCAACTCTCCTTTACACTTAGCAAGATTTAGATAAACTTGATCAATTTCTACTTGTGTAGATTGTTGATTTACAAGTACCGTCTTCGCCTTTATTAATAGTTCAAATACATTACTCCATGAGTTCGGTGTATAAAGCATCTCATTCATATTTTCAATTTCTAGAATCAATTCTTCAAGTTTTGCTTTATCCACAGATACTGGCTGTTCATCCAATGCTGCAATTGTATTCTTTAATTTCATCAGCATCTCATCAATTTCCACTTGCGTAACATCTGATGCATCTAACATCGTTTTTACTTGTGTAAGTACACTTGTAAATTGTTGCCAACTATCAGTTGTGTATATTGATGCATCTAATAGTAATGCTTCATTATATGCTTGTTGTAATTTCGTTTTATCAATTATTTCTTTTTTTACGAGTTTTGAAATTACTTGCTCTAATAACGTTGCTTGTTCATCAACTTCGACCTGTGTAACATCTGATGCATCTAACATCGTCTTTACTTGTGTAAGTACACTTGTAAATTGTTGCCAACTGTCTGTTGTGTATATTGATGCATCTAATAGTAATGCTTCATCATATGCTTGTTGTAATCTCGTTTTATCAACTGTTTCTTTTCTTACAAGCTTTGAAATTGCTTGCTCTAATAGCGTTACTTGTTCATCAATCTCAACTTGCGTAGCATTAATATTTTCATTGACTTCATTGGCTTTAGCTAATGCGTTAATTAAAAATGCATAACTTTCTTTTGTATAGTCTATTTCTTGTATATTTTTTGCTGCATCAATCGATTCTTGAAGCACACTTTTATCGGTAGAAATATTCTTTTTTCTTCCAAGTAAGCGAATTTCTGCTGCTGATGCAAAATTTTTATTTGATCCATCAGTCAATGAAGTTTTAGCAAATAATCGAACACATGATGCTTTTGTTTTCTCAAAATTGACAAGTTTCCAACTTGTAGTCTCATCCCATGTACCATTTGCAACTTCTTTAAATTCACTGCCATCTTCACTTACAAGAATTACATAATCAATAATTTTTCCATTATTCCCAGTTTGTCTAGGAAGGTATTTCAAACCATCTACTTCATAGTCTCCATTTATAGTAATATCGATATACATGTTTTCTCGTACATCTCCATTCCAAGATGTATGCCAGTTACTACCCACTTGGTCATCAATAGCTTTATCTGCACCTTCCCCATTTTGTGCACTTCCTGCACTGGCAATAAGATTTTTAAGTGGAATTTCTCTTGCTTCCTCATCAAGAATAGAGTAATCAAAGGCAACTGGACGAAGTTCTGCAGCACTTGTAAATTCTTGTGTGCTATTTGTTATTGATTGCAATGAGCGTAGACGAATATGCGTCGCATGGGTTGGCATAAAAGTAATAAGTTTCCATGCATTATCACTATTGAAAAAACCAGTCGCCACTTGCTTGAACGTAGTTCCATCATCCTCGCTAATATCTACTGCATATTCAGTGATTTTCCCGTTGTTTCCTCCAGATTGACGTGGAAGGTATCGAAGTCCATCAACAAGTTGTTTTTCACCTAAATCGATTGTTATGTAGTGTTCATTGCGCAATGCCCCACTGTAACTTGTATGCCACATTGTAGACGGATCATTATCAATTGCTTTATCTGGACCTTGATTGTATTGTGAACTACCTGCACTTGCTTGCATGTTGCTCATTGACAAATCATAATAGTCACCATTAATAAACGATTTATTATACGCTATCGCATCTACATACTTTACATTCGATAAATGCATTCGTTGTTCATCTGTTAACATGAATCCATATGTACCCGCACCATTAAATAATGAAGTTGATGTAAATGATTCACAATACACTCCATCAACATATAACTCGATATTTTTATCTACATATATAATCTTAATGTTGTGTTTCTTATTGTCATTTATTTGTACATCATGATGTATCTGTTGGTCACCTTCAACTTCACTAAGAATACCATCAACTTTTTGATGATATGCCCATCCATCATTTTCTTTTTTAATAAGAACATAATTGTCTTCATTACGATGACGAATTACAAATTGGATGGAACTTGCATCATCGGTTTGAACATTAACATCAAACACCCCATTGTATAACTTCGGTGATGCATCATCAAAAACTACAGTTTGTTGGTGTTTTACTTTACTAAAGTCAATTGTAACTTCATTTCTAATTAGCGATAATGCATCTTTTGCACTTACACTTTCACCAGCACTATCTTCATGATTATGTTGTTTCCAGTTTAACAAGTTCGTTGTATCTGGATGATAAACACCTTTGTATACACGTTCTTCCATTTGTTTTATTGCATTCAATAAATTGTTGCATGCATTTACCAACTCTGTTTCACTTGCTTGTTCATTTTCATATATCACTTGTGCATCAGTTAATACTAACTTTAAATTACCAAATGATTGTTCTGTATGATGATCTTCATCATACCCACTTGCTTTATCAATTGCATCCTTTAAATCACTACGAACACGAGCTGTACGATTTATTTTATTAAATCGATGGGAAATGGATGTCCCTTTTCCATCACCCTCACAGATTGCTATACGAACCTGGCATGATTCTGACAATACAATCGGTGTATCATAAAGTTTTGCGCTGACACTAGTCATTGGATCTGTACCATCAATTGTATATTTAACAATCGATCCATTTGGTGCAAATACTTCGAGTGGTTTTCCTTCAATAATTTCTCCACCATATTGACTAAGTGTTAGTTTTGTTACTCGCATAACAAATCCACCATGTTCAATCATATGAAGTGGGAGTTTTACATCTGCGTGAATGGTCATTTTATCTTGTACTTTATGCCCACCTTC
Organism: Breznakia sp. PFB1-19; assembly: GCF_029893935.1. NCBI lineage: Bacteria > Bacillati > Bacillota > Erysipelotrichia > Erysipelotrichales > Erysipelotrichaceae > Breznakia > Breznakia sp. PFB1-19. The sequence goes on along the minus strand of NZ_JARXXJ010000001.1, from coordinate 85,318 downwards.
TCCAAAGCTTGACATAACTTCAGTATCACGCCATAATTCCAGTCGATATTCACCAGCACCTAAAAACTCAGAAAAGTCAATTTCAATATCTTTGTCAGAGTTGTCAGTAACTCCTCCAATATACCAAATATTGTCTTTTTCACGTGCAAAAATTGTGGTATCACCTATTTTACTTTGAGGAAGTACATATGTTCGATCCCAAGTTGTTGGAATGCTTTTTATCATTTCAACAGCTTCACTTTGCAATATATCAGCTGGATCTGTTGAAATCATATTTACTGGAGAATCACCAAAAACTAAAGTTGCAATTTCTCCAGCACTACGTACATGCGGTGTGAAGTCAGCATGTCCTTGCAAATATCTCGTGAATGGTTGTGTAGTGTAATACACATATGGAGCAGCTTTTATACCTAATGTTTTTTCATCATAATTTACTTGTTCATACCCACGAATTCCTTCACGCGTAACTTCATTTGGATATGTCACACTCCATCCACTTGGCTTATGTATTCCATGTAAATTTAATAACAGTTTCTTTTGTGCTGCTAAACGAATTGTTGCTTGTTCCATTGCAATGGTACTAAGACTAGATTCATTTGGCCAAAAATCAATTTTACCACCAGCCATTCCTGTCTCTTCCATTAGATTTAAGAAATCAGTAATTGTAGAAATATCAGACATTCCTGGCATGTTCCCAGTCATATCATTAACACAATTCCATAAAAATTGTTTTACTCCATATTCCTCACCAAATTCAGCGACTCTTGCTAAATCAAATTTATAAAGTTCCTTATCATAGTTGTGTTTATTTCCACCATTCCAAAAAACCCAACCTTCATCAATGGTGTTGTATTCAAAACCTAACTTTGCTGCAAGCTCTGTATAATTTTTCATGTTTTGTGGTGTTACTGCATTCACCATACCATTTAACCAAGACCATGCAGAACGACCCGGTGTAATCCACTCATTTTTATCAGCAAATAATGCATTATCTGGATCTTCATTTACAGCAAACACGATAACGTTATTTACAAGTTCATTCAAATCATCTGCGACACAGATAATTCTCCATGGTGTTTGAAAGGCTCCTGTTGTTGTTAATGTGTCTTTACTTTTACTCCAATTCGTACGTATTTGATATATACGATTTCCTTTTGCTGCAACACTCGTACCTCCATAAGTAGGATTCATGTTACCTTCTAAAATCGCACTGTATCCATCTTCCCCAGGCAAATCAAAAGTGACTCCAGTTAACAAACTAACATCTTTTCCATTTTGATCAACGATTGCATCTTGAGGATCACTCTCACTAATAATCGTTTCATAATTTGCGTAATTTTCATTATCAATTGCTGCCCATGTACTTGTTCCTTCTGGAACTACAAATTGCGTATGTTCTAAGATTTCATGTTTTTCACCTTCTACAGGTGTAGAAACATCATATGCAAATGCGACTCCATCATCGTGCACGCGTACATTAATTTTATATGAATTTCCATTAATATGGGTTACTGGCAATTCACTATAAATACAGTGATCCATACTCTCACTTTGTTTACCTTGAAATGTAAATTTACGATTTATCTCATTTACATTTTCCATTTCATGTAATGTGATATCTTTTCCATAGTTTACTTGATCCATGGTAAATCCAAGTATAGATTTCTCCATATACACTTTTTCATCTCGTTTAATTTCATAGTACAGTTGATTATTATCTTTAAATATGTGAAGTTTCAATTTTTGATTTGGACTTGTTATTACATATTCTTGATCATTTTGAGTAATATGTTCAATTCCTTTCATAAACTGATTCTTCTTCAACGTCGAATAATCATTGGATATAAATCCAGTCATCATCATTGAAACAACTACACTAAGCGCAAGAAAACTCTGTATTAATTTACTTTTCCTGCTTATTCCTTGTTCTTTTTTCATTACTTTCTCCTTTATATAACATCTTTGTAAGTAATGAATCCCCCTTGCACTTTCTATTTACATACACAAGTAAATATAATCTAAGCAAATCATACCATTAGCCAATTCAATGTCAAATTGCTGGTTTTTCAAGATAGCAAGATTTTAAAAATTAGACATTGTAAGCGCATACAAATAGTGGCATATTTTTCTTTTTTTCATTATCTTGCTGTATTTACGTTTTTTTTGAAAGTAACTAAATAAATTTGTAAATGAAAGTATGTATATTTTAGAAAATCATTCATGTAACTTAACACGCACCAAAAATTAAGAACTATGTTGGTTTTATAGAAACGTGTTATCCATTTTTGATTATTGACAAATCGAATTCGATTTATAATATAGCAAAAAAAGTCCAGTAGGACTTTTCCGTTATATTATTTATAGTAATGATAGCACCAATTGAATAAGTTCATTTTCATTATACACCTCATAATCGGGTAAAACATTTGTGGCTATTCCTTGTTTTTTATTTAGCCAAACACAAGACCAACCTGCAGCTTTAGAACTTTCAACATCATTTTCATACGAATCCCCAATGTATAAATAGTCAGCTGTTGAGCCAATTCTTTCAAATATAGCTGGGTTTGGTTTCAAAATACCAACTTCTTGTGAAATATATATATGATTATTATCAATCCATCGTTCTAATCCAAGTTTACTAATTTTCATTCTTTGATGGTCCGATGGTCCATTTGTAATGATTCCCAATTCAATATTCTTTTTGGTAAGTTCAGTTAATAGCTGTTTCATTGGCTGACTTAAGGATATTTCTGCTTGCTTACTTAGATAAACTTCTTGAAAATGAATTGCCTGTTCACGTGTTATTTCAATGGAATAACTTTTACAAGCGTTGGTAATTCGGTATACATGCGTTTCAATCAATGGAATTTTTCCAGTTTGTCCATCTGCAAATATTTCATCACTGTATTTCTTAAATTCCTTATAAAAGCTACGCATATCAATATGTTCAAACTCTCCAAACACTTCATCGCTTGCCTTTTGAAAGGGTATGATTTGATCATATAAAGTATCATCTAAATCAAAATATATTTTCATAATTTTTCTCCCATAACGTAAGAAAGCTAGCACGCTAGCTTTCCATGTATTCACTGTATTCTTCCCAAAGTTCCATCATTTGACTGATTTGGTTATGTACATCGTCAATTTGCTCATCAAGTTCTTGCATCTTATGTGCATCTTGATAGTACTCAGGATCAAAACGTAGTTCACGTAATGCCTCAAGTTCTTCTTCAGCTTTGGCAATTTTCTTTTCTAAACGTGATACTTCACGCCCATAGTTAATATGTTTTGGTTTTTCCTTTTTGCCTTTTTCTTCTATTTTGACTTCTTTTGTAGCTTCTGCTTTTTGCTTCTCGTTAAATTCTGTCAGATTTAATGGTTGATAAACAGCTACACCATCATCAATTTTTAGAATTCCATTAGCAAGTTTACTAATAAAGTAACGGTCATGACTAACAAATAGCATTGTACCATCGTAGTTAAGAAGTGACTCTTCAAGTGCTTCTTTACCAACAATATCCAAGTGGTTAGTTGGCTCATCGAGTAATAAGCAGTTTGGCTTTTGCAGCATTAAATCCACAAATGATAAACGCACTTTCTCTCCACCACTTAGTACACGTACTTCTTTAAATACTTCTTCCCCATGGAATAGTAAACTTCCTAAAGCGGAATGAATTTCTGTTCGATTTAGATCTGGATATTTATCCCAAATCGTTTCAAGAACACTATCTGTGTTGTTTTTGAATTGCGTAAGTTCTTGATCAAAATAGCCAATTTCAATTTGATGACCAAACATAAAGGAACCAGAAAGTGGTTCTACTGCACCCATCAGCGTTTTCAAAAATGTCGATTTCCCTTGTCCATTTCCACCGATGATCGCAATGCGTTGTCCACGTAATACTTCAAGATTGATATTACATAATGGAACATCATACCCAATGGTCAAATCATCTACGCTCAACACCTGATTTCCACCTTTAATTCGGCTTTTAAATGTTGCATGGAAACTACGCGTATCACTTTGCATCAAATCTACTTTATCCATACGATCTAAGTATTTAATCTTAGATTGTGCCATTTTCGCTTTGCTTGCTTTATAACGAAACTTTTCAATCAATTGTTCCACACGCTCAATTTCTTCTTGTTGATTTGCATATGCACGACGATTTTTTTCCATTTCAATTTTCTTGGCTTCTACATAATGAGAATAGTTTCCTACATATTTATGCATTTTTCCAAGTTCTAGTTCATAGACAATATCCACAACACGATCTAAAAACGTACGGTCGTGACTTACCATAACTACGGCTTTTGGATAATACTGAATATATCCTTCTAACCACTCAATCGTATCGATATCTAGGTGGTTTGTAGGCTCGTCAAGCAATAGTATATCTGGTTTTGATAATAATAATTTCACAAATGCCAAACGTGTTTTTTGGCCTCCTGAAAATTGAGAAACCAGTTTTTGCATATCATCTAATGCGAAACCAAATTTCGTAAAAATAGTTTTGATTTCACTTTTGTATGTATATCCACCAAGACGTTCATGTTCTTCTTGTAACTTTCCAAATAGCATTAGTGTTTCTTGGCTATGGTCCGTTTCCATTTGTTTACTTACTTCTTCAAGTTGCTTTTCAATCGCATGTAACTCTTCAAAGATTTTTTCAAACTCTGCTTCGACCGTATGATCTTCTGAAAAGAAGGTCGTTTGGGCAAGGTATCCAATTTGAATGTTACGGTCATGGTGAATATCACCACTATCCAAACTTTCCTCACCAGCTATAATTTTTAATAAGGTTGTTTTTCCACAACCATTACGCCCTACAATCGCAACTTTTTCTCTGTCTTTGACTTCAAAAGTAACATTGCTAAATATATCATGGGCTCCAAAGGATTTACTTCCTTTACTTATTTGATATCGCATGATTAATCCTCCAACTGCAAATATGTTGAAATAGAATCAGCTAGCGATGTGATGATCTGTTCTTTCTGTTGTTTCCAGGTATTTGCATCATCTCGATTCGACACAAAACCAAAATAAATATTCAACGTATTCATACCATACGGGTTATTGTAGGCAAAAGATGCTGTCCCCTTTTTCGTATTTTCTGAATACAAGCCTGCTTGTGTAGCTCTTCCTCCGGTTTCACGTAACCAAAGATCACTGTCATATACCTGGCGTTCATCAAGCAATCCATTAATTAACGCTGCTTGAATCACTCCCATTTCATCTGTTGTTTTCATATAAATGGTACAACCCTTTAAACCCGTTTTTTGATGAAAATCATATCCAATCCGTGCTGCAAACATGTTGCTTGCATGTCCTGAATATAAAATATTAAAACCAGTTGTATCACTACTCACATCCACATCAAATGCCAAACGGAAATAGTATTTTGCTCCTGCATTATACGCTTTTGCAATGCGCCCATCACGTCCATATGTGTCCGTAACATCGCTATCATTGCGTAGAATTAATACTTTAAGTCCTTTACTTTCTAGTTTTTCTTTTAGGCTTAAAGCTGCATCATACATCTCTTTTGCCTCTACTAGACCATTTCCTTCATTCCCATTACTGACCACTCCATTTGTAAATGAAGAGTCTAATCCTGCTGGATCAATGGCAACATCATAGGCATCCTTTTTCAATTTCGTTTCGCTTATTTCTAAAAATAAGTAATTCTTTTTTAATTTTACATCATAGTCTTTTAAGATGTTTTGATCCGTAAATACTCGCACTTCTTTGTTTTTTCCATTGCGCGTAATCGTTGTGATTGAATCATCTACATCTCCATCAAAAACTACACGTTTATCTGTAAGATTTTCACTTACATAAATTTCATATATTCCATCACTTAGGTTTGTCAGTAAGACTTTTCGGTCCAAACCTTTATCAAGTACATAAGGTGTTTCTTCACCTGTACATAAATTCTTTAGTTTTACTGTCATAGAACTTAATGGATCACTAACTTCACCAGTGTACGCATTTTTAAATAAAGCTAAGCTTTCTCCGTAAAATGTATAGTCTGCCACTGTAAAGTCATCTTTCATTTTATGATGAATTGTTTCCACTGTTTTCTCTCCACTAAAATTACATATCGTGTAATTTTCGTGCGTTTCTTTTGTATTTCCAAAAGCTAAATGAAATCCCAAGTACGCGATGAAAACAAGCAATACCAAAAGTGGTATCACAACTTTGTAGTTAAGTTTTCTGCGTCTTGGTGCATAACTCATTCTGCTACATCTCCCTTTAAGTTTATATCTGCTATATGTTTAGGTGCTTGCATCTTACCTTTTGGATACTCCATGTACACACCACCAATTTCCACTTCTAATAAAGCATCTGGATTCTTTGGAATTGGTAATGTTGTATCCTCAAATGTATGATATTGCACTGGATAGATATCCGCTTTTTTATAGGCAACTGGCTTCCATGGTTTATCAAATGTCCAACTTAAATCGTATCCGATTGTTTGTGAACCACGTTTTTTTGCTTTTGCGCTATAGCGACGAATAAATTTCCAATACTTAGTTTTTATCCATAGTGGATTTTTCATGATATTTTCAAAGAATGTCACAACTACCATATATAGTAAACTTTTGATTCGACATAAAAAATCTACCCAACGGCGTTCATCCACATAATCAACGATAAAGACATCGATAAATAATCCATCTCCATCCGTACATTTGTTTTTTAATAAACTGTTCACTTCTTTTACGTATGTATTTTTACGACGTAGTTTCATCGCTGGTATACATACATTATACTCCTTGTGGGTATCAAAACATTGATAATAGTATTTGTTTTGATCCATCGTATTCACCACTTTTAAAAAGCGTTTGTAGTCTTCATACATCATCCCCACATCGGCATCATCATCCCAAGGAATAAACCCGTTGTGACGAACAGCACCTAAACATGAACCTCCTGTTAGGTAGTATGGAATATCGTTTGCTTTACAAATGGCATCCAAATCTTTAAGCATCTCAAGAAGCACAGCATGTACTTGGGCAACTGTTACTTCATTTCCGCTTTTATCTATTTTAATTACATAGTCGTTATCATTTTTCATACAGTTGCTATAATACCATGTTTATGCACTTTTTTGTAGGTCTTAAAGCTAAAGATTTACTGAAGATTACTTCATAATTGCCCTTACATACACCATTTCTTTATAAACTGTAAAAAGCATACCTCTATCGGGTATGCCCTTTACAGTTATTGTTCATTTTCATTTACAATGCTTTTACATAACAAATCATCCACTCGATATACAACAAGAGTGTGTATGAGTGTGATTCCAACAAGCAATTGTAGCATTTGCGAACTTGTTAGCATGAATCTTACTTGATGCATTGCATGAATCATAAAATGCACCAGTATTCGACTTAGTAATATCCATTCTGTGTACTTTTTATACTGTAAGCTTCTATTTCGAATATATCCACTATAAAAGTGTGCCATATAAAATACATTTCCATAAAACGTAAAATAGTACAGCAAATTTATAATGGAGCTTTGAAAGTTCTCATGAAAACTATAAGCTAATAAAAGTCCACTGCATAATGTACATACGGCACCAAGATATGGATATACTGTTTTCCATGCAAATTGTCCTTTCTTCTTATCTTGATCCAATGCATTCATACTAGCGTACCGAAGTAGATAAGTATGGAATAAAGCCCCATGCCCATCCAATACCTACACTTACACCTTTTCCTCGTGATAAGGCAGTTACAGCTGAACTAGCAAACCCGGTTGCTCCAGCAATTAAGAAGGTCGCCGCAAATGCACCTACGGCTACACCTAATGGTCCAAACGCTGAACATTTTGCTGCTACCCAGCCTGCACTTGCTCGAATTCCCCAAGCTAATGATGAAACATTGTATGGGTTTGAACACACCGCAAATGCGATCATTCGTAAGTTTTTATTATTGATATAAAACCCCTGCCCATCAACAAGTTCATGTGTTTGTTCGTAAGCCACATACTGTTTTGGTAATACCAATTGCATAATAATTCTCCTTTCTGAAGTCTAACTTCTATATGTATGTATAGACCTCCTTATCTAAGAATCCTAAAAAAAGACAAATCTTTCGACTTGTCCTTATATTTGATTTAACCAATGTTTTAATTCATCATCTGTTGGTGTATGTGTGAATACTTTTCCTTCTTGAAGTATCGTATGTTTTGATACACTACCTTGCAAGTGTTCTACAGTTTTTCCAAAACCGCTTCCTCCAGATGTCGCAAACAAAACGATTTTCTTATTTGTAAAATCATAGCTCTCTAAGAAAGTATTTATGATTGTCGGTGCAATATACCACCATATAGGAAATCCTACATAGATCACATCATATGTAGATACATCCAGTTCATTATGTATCATTTCAGGACGATATGCGTGATCTTTCATCTCTATACTACTTCGACTGTTAGCATCATTCCACTTTAGATCTTCACTTGTATATACCTTTCTTGGTTTAATTTCAAATACATCTGCTTGTTGTATATCTGCAATTCGATGTGCAAGTTTAGCACTAACTCCACTTGCTGAAAAATAAGCAACTAATGATTTTGCCATAATACATCCCCCCTATTAACTACATACATTATATCTCTGTTTTATATTTTAAGGTAAGAAAAAAGGCAAATCTTTCGACTTACCTTTCAACAGTTTATTTTAGAACCATTTCATCCAAACATCCATTGAGAAGTATAGGATAAATACAATATCCAATGCAACCACAACTGGGCTAATTTTGTTTGAGCGTTTTGTTGCTAACATCACGATTGTGTAAATGATGAATCCCCATGCAATACCATTTGCAATAGAATATGTAAGAATCATCATGATCACTGTAACGAATCCTGAAGCTGCAAATGCAAAGTCATCCCAATCAATTTCTTTTAATTGTTGTGACATCATAACTCCAACAACTACTAATGCTGGTGTAGTTACTGCACTTGTAACAACTGATAATACAATTGGTGCAAATAAAATAGATACTAGGAATAATACACCTGTTGTTACTGCGGTTAATCCAGTACGTCCTCCTACAGCAACTCCACTTGTACTTTCAACAAATGATGTAACTGTACTTGTTCCAATCATAGAACCAACAACTGACGCAATCGCATCCGCTAAAAGTGCTTTTTCAACACCTTCCATTTCTCCTTCGTCATTAACTAAACCAATACGGTTTCCAATACCAACAAGTGTCCCTGCTGTATCAAAGAAGTCCACGAATAAGAATGAGAATACAATTACGATCATATTTGGAATGTTAGAGAATAATTGACTAAACCCTTCAGCAAATCCACCGATTGTAGTCATTTTGAAATTTAATTCAAATGTTTCAGGTAATTGAGGCATTCCTTCAACTCCCATAAGACCAAACACTAAACCTACGACTGCTGTAATTACAAGTCCAAGGAATACTGCCGCTGGTACGTTTCTTGCAACTAAAGCAAATGTAACGATAATTCCAAAGATAGCAAGAAGTACTGTAGGTTCTGTTAAAGCACCCATCGCAACACCTGTTGCTTCACTAGCAACGATAATTCCTGCATTTTTTAATCCAACAAATGCAATGAAGAATCCAATACCTGCTGCAATTGCAATTTTTAATTGTTTTGGAATTGCGTTAATAATGACTTTACGTACACCCGTAACTGAAATCAGTAAGAATAATACTCCTGATACAAACACTGCAGCTAAAGCACTTTGCCACGTTTCTCCCATCAACATTACTGCTGAATACGTGAAGAATGCATTAACTCCCATTCCTGGAGCAAGCGCAACTGGATAGTTTGCAAATAGTCCCATTAATACTGAACCAAGTGCTGAGGCAATCGCTGTTGCAAGGAATACAGATTGTGCATCCATTCCTGCATCACCAAGAATTGCAGGGTTTACTGCTAAAATGTAAGCCATTGCCAAGAAAGTAGTAACTCCGGCAATAATCTCCGTTCTTACAGTCGTTTTCTTTTCTGTAAGCTTAAATAATTTTTCTAACATATTTCCTCCCTCAAATTTTGAAATACCCATTCATTATACATTTATTTCGCCAACAAAGGAAGCAAAAATGTGAAAATTATGTGAGTCTGAAAAGTAAATAAAAAGGCAAAGTTTTTTACCTTGCCTTACATCTATATGGAATTAACAACCACCGCAACCGCAGTCATCACCACAACTATCTCCGCAGCCGTCTCCGCAACCATCACAACCACCTTGTGCTTGTTGTGCTTGACGCTCGTAAACCAATGTATCAATAACCATACATTCGATTTCAACTGCTGCACCTTTTGGTAATGCAGCAACTTGGAATGCACTACGTGCTGGGAATACATCTGTAAAGTAATCTCCATATACATCATTTACTGCACTAAAATCATTAATATCAGCAAGCAAAATTGTTGTTTTCACGATATGGTGCATATCTAAACCTACTTCATTTAGGATTGCACGGATATTGTCCATTGCTTGTTTTGTTTGTGCAGCAACGCCACCTTCTACTAATTCGTTTGTTTTTGGATCAAGACCTAATTGTCCTGACATATACATAAAGTCACCCAGTTTTACTGCTGGTGAATATGCGCCTACTGGTGCTGGTGCATTTTTTGATTCAATCTTTTGTAAGAATTGCATAATTTATTCCTCGCTTTCTATCGGTGTTAATACCGTTAATTCTATTTTTTCGGCTTTGCCTTCTTTCGTTGCAAGCACTTTGATCTCATAGTTTTCAAAATCGATTTCTTTTCCTTTACGAACACGACCACCGGCAAGTTCAGCTACCCATCCAGTAATCGAACGTGCAGAAGTTTTTGGTAATTCATAATCATCTAGGTATTCATCGAAGAAGTGCGCAAGATTTACCTTACCTTCCACTTCAAATGTATGATGTCCAATTTCTACAACATGATCTGGTAATAAATCATATTCATCATAAATCTCACCAACAAGTTCCTCTAAAATATCTTCTAAGGTTACAATACCAACAAAGTTTTCGATTTTTGCACTTTCTGTCACAATTGCCATATGTACACGGTTTTTCTGAATTGATTCAAGAATTTGTGGTAACTTCTTTCTTTGCGAAACAAATAAAGGTTCACTCATCATTTCTGGAATACTGATTTTCTTGCGTTCGATCATCGCTTCAAACACATCACGAACACGTAATACACCAACTACCTTCAACGTTTTATGTGAAATGACAGGGAAACGAGAAAGCTTGTGGTTCATAATCAGTTCTTTTACTTCTTCCACTTTGGCATTGTCATAAATCCAAATTACTTCGTCGCGTGCAACCATGACATCCTTGATTGCTGTATCATCAAATTCAATAACACTTTCAATAAGTTCACGTTCTTCTTGAACTAAAACTCCTTCTTGTTCAATAGTTGATACAATTTCAAGAAGTTCATCTTCTGTAGCTGTAACTTTCTTCTCTTCATCTTCGTCCCAACGTAATTGCGCTTTTACCGCAATAAAACTAATTGGTTTAAAAATAGCAATAAGCAACGATAATGGTCGTGCAAATCGCATTGCTACCTTCTCTGGATGACTGCTTGCTAAAATCTTTGGTGTAATCTCACCAAAAACAAGTACCACAATTGTCATAACGATTGTTGCAAACGCAACCCCACTACTACCAAACAAATCGGTAAACAGCATCGTTGTCAGAGACGTCGCTAATATATTTACAATATTATTTCCAATGAGGATTGAAGTAATTGCAGATGTATAGTTCTTGTGAACTTTATACGCTAACTCCGCTTTCTTATTACCCTCTTTGGCCATATTTTTTAAACGAATAACATTTACACTTGAATAAGCAGTTTCACTGCTTGAGAACATTGCAGATAATGCAATGAGCATAATTAAACTAACAATTATAATGATCTGCTGGGGATCCAAAATATACCACTCCTTTTTTTATTTTCAATTTCATTTATTATAGTACAGTCACCGACAAATCGCAATTCTATATCCCAAAGTTTCCATGAAAATTCGGTGAACTTTCTTTGTATTTATTACTTTTTAAAGAAGTTGAGCAAAAGCGATTGATTTATTTATGAAGAGTCGTATAATACTTTATGGATTACAATTTTGGAGGAGAGTTATGAGAAAATTTATTGCCTTTATGGTCGTATGTGCACTTGGATTATTCGGGTGTTCATCAACATCATTACCAGATGGTGTATCGCAAACATTCTATGACAACGGAAAAGCTGTTTTAGAAGTTATGGATGACTACTTTGCAGAAGATTTGACTGCCACAAAAGCTGCAGACAAAGTTCAGGATGTGCTTGATAAATTATCAAAAGAAGACGTTAGTGATTCAATCGATAATGAGTCAATCCTAAATGTTATTTCTAAAATCCAATCAAACCTATCATACGTTAGTGAAGCTGACGAAAGTGAAGTTGATAGTGTTAACACAGATTTAGAAATCGCAACAAACGGTTTACGTACTGCACTTGGATTAAACGACTAACAAAAAGGGTTGTGACAGTTTGAGATTATTCTCAAAACTGCTACAACTCTTTTTTTATACTTACTTTTTGCTTTGTTTATTCTTTTTATAGAATATGATACCAATTACTAAAACAGATCCAATTGCCAATGCAAGTAATAGTTCTGTTGGTAAACTTATGTCTCCGGTTTTTGGAACATCTAAATCCGAGTTCGTGTTTCTATTAATTGGAGGAGTGTAAGTTACGATATCTTTTGTATACACATAAATAATCGTTAGCTTTTGATCACTAAATGTTCCACTTTGATTTCCTATTATTTCTTTGTAGGTATATCCATTAATTTGCTTTTGGCTTGTTGTATATCCTTCACCGATGTTTCCTTGTAGCATGTCTTCTTTGGCAATTACATCACCATATACATTCACATAACGATTTCAGTATCGTACGATTCTTAATACTTGCAATGTATTTGACCATGGATCTAACAATACTTCTAAAAAATGTGGGCAAATGAATAGCATTGAGATTATTATGATATATAATTATAACGGAATTGAAATTCTATGTGTTGATGTTTATAACTAAATGATTGTATGTAGATTTATCTAGTCATCTTTATTCAGTCACCCCTACTACTTATACCTTTGCATAAACATGCAACAATTGACTAGATACTTGGACGTTTTCGTTCATTCTCTCTTTGCAAATAACTTTACATATTATATATGGTTATTTGCATAGCAACATCATCGTTGCTAAAGGACTGTTGATATATATCAATGGTCTTTTTACATTTAAATCACCTATAATGTAAATTGTTACATATATAAAATGTAACTTTTTCATATTTTTGTTGACATCTGTTTTCATTTTGATAAAATAACACCATCAACATTGATTAGGACGAGTACCTTATGAAACTATGAATAGAGAGTCAAGGATAGTGGAAGCTTGATGATAAGTCATAAGAGAAAAACACCTAGGAGTTGCTAATGCGATATGTAGTGTTAGCCGATTGCTTCACGTTAAAGAAGCTTAATAATGATAGTTATTAAAAGTGATCATACAACGGCGTATGGTAACATAGGGTGGTACCGCGGAACTACAGTCTTTCGTCCCTTGTGGGAGAAGACTGTTTTTTATTAGGAGGTACTACTTATGTGCGGAATATTATTCGCAAGTGATCTACATGTATCACAAAAAGCATTTCGAAAAGGATTCGAAAAAATCGCGTATCGCGGACCGGATATGTCAAGAATAGAAACAACAAGACTTGGTGTATTTGGGTTTCATCGTCTAGCCATCGTTGGTTTGGATGCAAATGGTATGCAACCATTTTCACATAACGGAATTACCGTCATGTGCAATGGTGAATTATATGGATACCAAGAAATGAAAAAAACATTTCCTGCGTATACATTTACCAGTTCAAGTGATTGTGAGTTGTTGATTCCTCTATATGAAACATATGGGGTTGAACTATTCCAAATGCTTGATGCAGAATTTGCCTGCGTGATTACTGATGAAAACACAAACAGTATTATTGCTGCTCGTGATCCATTTGGGATTCGTGGTATGTTTTATGGCTATGACAAGACCAGCAAGAAAATAGCGTTTGCTAGTGAGGCAAAAGCCTTGATGGATATGTGTGATACGATTTATCCATTCCCGCCTGGTCATTACTATAAGGATGGTGTCTTCACAAGATACTACGATGTAAGTCAAGCAAGTCGGTACATTGATACAGATACTAAGACGATATGCAAACAAATTCATGATGACCTTGTTCATGCAGTCCACAAACGAATGGTTGCTGATGCACCTGTTGGTTATTTATTAAGCGGTGGACTGGATTCGAGTTTGGTTTGTAGTATCGCAGCTAAACAATCTAGTAAACCCATTACAACATTCTCTATTGGAATGGCTAGTGATGCAATCGATCTCAAATATGCAAGACAAGTTGCTACATATTTAAAAAGCGACCATCATGAAGTGGTCATCGACAAGCAAGATGTCATTGATGCACTTCCAGAAGTGATCCGCATTTTAGAAACTTGGGACATTACAACAATAAGAGCATCCATTGGTATGTATCTATTGTGTAAATGGATTCATGAAAATAGCGATATAAAAGTTTTGTTTACTGGAGAAATCGCTGATGAACTGCTAGGATATAAATATACCGACTTTGCACCTAACGCAATTGAGTTTCAAAAAGAAGCACAAAAGCGTGTGCGTGAATTATATATGTATGATGTCTTACGTGCAGACCGTTGTATAACAAGCAATTCGCTTGAAGGAAGAGTTCCTTTTGGTGATTTGAAATTCGCGGATACAATTATGTCAATTGCACCAGAGAAAAAAGTAAATACCTATAACATGGGTAAATATTTATTACGAAACGCATTTGTTGATGGATATCTTCCTGACCGTATCCTCTTTCGTGACAAAGCTGCATTTTCTGATGCAGTCGGTCATTCATTAGTTGATATAATTAAGGAATATACCGAGTCATTATATACAGATGAAGAAATGGAACGCAGATGTTCTTTATATACACACTGCCCTCCATACACTAAAGAAAGCTTATATTACCGCGAAGTGTTTGATACACACTACAAAGGACACGACATTATGATTAAGGACTATTGGCTACCTAACCAACACTGGGAAGGATGTGCCACGAAAGAACCAAGTGCACGTGTACTGTCTAACTACGGAAAAAGTGGTGAATAATCACCGTGATTTCATATACGATACTAGTAAATTAAGGGGGAAACAAGCATGTTAAACAAATTACAGTATGTCTTGGATATGGTTGAAAAACGTAATCCAAATGAACCAGAATTTCTACAAGCAGTAGAAGAAGTATTAGAGTCATTAGAAGTTGTCGCAGAAAGAAACCCAGAGTTCTTAGATGCAGGAATCTTTGAACGCATTGTTGAACCAGAACGCCAAATATTCTTCCGTGTACCTTGGGTAGACGATGAAGGAAAAGTTCAAGTTAACCGTGGATTTAGAATTCAATTCAACAGTGCGATTGGACCATACAAAGGTGGACTTCGTTTTCACCCATCTGTAAATGCAAGTATTATTAAATTCTTAGGATTCGAACAAATCTTCAAAAACGCGCTGACAACATTACCTATGGGTGGTGGAAAAGGTGGATCTGATTTTGATCCAAAAGGAAAATCAGATGCAGAAGTGATGCGTTTCTGTCAAAGTTTCATGAGTGAATTAAACCGTCACATCGGACAATTTACTGATGTTCCAGCTGGTGATATTGGAGTTGGTGCTCGTGAAGTTGGATTCATGTATGGACAATACAAAAAAATCCGCAACGAAAGTGTTGGAGTATTAACTGGTAAAGGGTTAGACTTTGGTGGTTCCCTTGCTAGAACGGAAGCTACTGGATATGGACTTTGTTATATCACAGATGCGATGTTAAAAGATCACAACACAAGTTTCGAAGGTAAAACAACTGTTATTTCCGGTTCTGGTAACGTAGCAATTTATGCAACAGAAAAAGCTATGCAACTAGGTGCAAAAGTTGTTGCCCTTAGTGATTCAGCTGGATATATTTACGATCCAAATGGAATTAACTTAGATATCGTTAAAGAAATCAAAGAAGTTCGTCGTGCAAGAATTATCGAATATACAAAAGTTGTACCTACTGCAACATATACAGAAGGTTGTGCTGGTATTTGGAGCATTCCATGTGATATTGCAATGCCTTGTGCTACACAAAACGAACTTGATGAAACTGCTGCACTTACATTAGTTAAAAACGGTGTACAAGCAGTTACTGAAGGTGCAAACATGCCATGTACTCCTGAAGCAGTACATGTACTACAAGCAAACAACATTCTTTACGTCCCTGGTAAAGCAAGTAATGCTGGTGGGGTTGCTGTCTCTGGATTAGAAATGAGTCAAAACTCATTACGCATGTCTTGGACATTTGATGATGTTGATGAGAAATTAAAAGACATCATGGAAACGATTTACAAAAACATTTCAACAACTGCAAGACAATACGGTGTTGAAGGTGACTATGTCGCTGGAGCAAACATCGCTGGATTCTTAAAAGTTGCTCGTGCTATGTTAGCACAAGGAGTTATCTAATATACAAAAGGATTTTACAATCATCATCTGATCGTAAAATCCTTTTTCTTTTATTTACTTATCGGTGTATGCTGTACACCGTTTTTTTCTAATTCCGCAATTTTATCTGCGAATTGTGGTAAGTGTTTTTTATGCGCAACTAATAGTTCATTCATTACCATGTCTGCTTTTTCTCCAGACTCGATTAATGGATTAATTGTGAATGCTTGTTTCAATGTTTCATAGTTTCCTGTGATTGCTGCTTCAATCGTACATTCTTCCATTGCTTTCATAATTTGTAGCATTCCTCTTTGTGCACTCTTGAAACTTCCCCATACAATTGGTTCTGCTCCATGACTTGTAATATAGCTTGATACCTCTGCAATACTATCGTATGGTAAATCCGCAATCGCTCCTTTGTTTTGTGTACTTACAACCATAACTTTACGTTTGTCGTTCACAATGGATGCAATTACTTCACATGCTGCATCACTATAGAATGTTCCACCTCGTTCACTTAGCTCTTTTGGTTTGTAGTCTAAGTTTGGATCTTTGTATAGTTCAAACAAGCGATCTTCGGTTGCTTTAACTAGTTGTGCACGTGTGTTGTTTTCTTTGTATTCTTCTAGTTCTAAATCTAGCATTGTTTGTGTTAAATAGTAATAACGGTGGTACATACATGGTAGTAATCCTTCATGTTTTACCAAGTCGTAATCAAAAGGCATTTGTGGAATGTTTTTTACTCCTTCTGGCATATCTTCAGGAGCGATATCTTTTCCATATTGTTGGTCAATGATTTTATCTGTGATTTCTTCTCCTTGTTTATTCCAAACACGGTGCCAGTGGAAGTGGTTCAATCCTGCAAACTTAAAGTATAATTGTTCACTAAATGGTTCTAACCCTTCAAATGCATTTGCGATGTTTTGATGAACGATAGGCACATTACATAATCCAATCGTTCTTGTCCAACCAAAGTGTTTGATTGCTGCTTCTGTAACCATCCCTGATGGATTGGTAAAGTTTACTAACCAAGCATTTGGACATAATTCTTTCATATCATCAATAATTGATTTAATGACTGGAATGGTACGTAAAGCTTTGAACATTCCCCCAGCTCCATTTGTTTCTTGACCCATCATTCCATACTTTAATGGAATGGTTTCATCTTTGATTCTTGCATCAAGTAATCCAACACGAAATTGTGTAGTTACAAAATCAGCATCTTTTAAAGCAGCTCTGCGATCCATTGTAAGGTGCACTTCCCAATCAAGGTTGGCAGCTTTGATCATACGTTTTGCCATCGCTCCAACGATTTCTAGTTTTTCTTTTCCTTCTTCGATATCCACAAGCCAGATTTCTTTAATATCTAACTCATCTTTACGTTTAATAAATCCTTCAAATAATTCTGGTGTGTAGCTACTACCTCCACCAATTGTTGCAATCTTAAGTCTTCCCATAGTTCCTCCTCATTCATATTTTCAAAAGATAAGGAAACAGCATGCGCTA
Source organism: Breznakia sp. PFB1-19 (assembly GCF_029893935.1). Classification (NCBI taxonomy): domain Bacteria; kingdom Bacillati; phylum Bacillota; class Erysipelotrichia; order Erysipelotrichales; family Erysipelotrichaceae; genus Breznakia; species Breznakia sp. PFB1-19. The sequence goes on along the minus strand of NZ_JARXXJ010000001.1, from coordinate 67,224 downwards.
TTTCCCTGTTTTCGTATTACACAAGTGCGTCAAATAATAGCTCTTGTTTTGCGACTTTATCTGCTTTTACTAAGTTTATATTTTTATATGCATTTGTATTTGTGATAACAATTGGTGAAACAAGTGTATACCCTGCTTCTTCGATTGCTTTCATATCAAACTCTAATAGAAGATCTCCTTGTTTTACTGTATCTCCTTGTTTTACAAATGCTTCAAAGTGTTTTCCATCTAATTCTACAGTGTCAATTCCAACGTGAATTAATAATTCCATTCCGTTGTCTGAAACGATACCAATGGCATGTTTTGTTGGGAATAATGTTGCAATTGTTCCATCGAATGGTGCATATACTTTTCCTTCTTCAGGCATAATAACAACTCCATTACCTAGCGATTCAAATGCTGGATCACTAATTTCATTTAATTGAAGAACACTACCTGCAATAGGGCTAATAACTTTTTCATTTTTTACGCTCTTTGTTTCTGGTTCTTGTGCAACAACTGTATCATCTTTCCAGAAGAAGAATGTTAAGACAAATCCGATAATCATCGATACAGCAATTGCTAGTAATACCACATACATGTACCATGGTGATCCGGTTGTTGGGTTAATAAAACGAACAACTCCAAAGATTCCCATTCCACCCATGTTGTATGCTTCTACATTCATTACTGCAATGATGACACCACCAATACTTGCAGCAATCATAGAATAAATAAATGGTTTTTTCTTAGGTAAAGTAATCCCGTAAATTGCTGGTTCTGTAATTCCACAAATACCAGAAATAACTGCTGGTATACATAAGTCTTTCAATTTCTTATCTTTTAATTTAAAGTACATTGCAGCAACAACAGCAGTTTGTGCAAAACTAGCAGCAAACATACTAACGATAATTGTTGTTACTCCTGTATCTCCTAATTGAATTAATGCTAATGGAATTAGTGCCCAGTGTAATCCAAAGATAACTAGTACTTGCCATACAAATCCAATAACTGCTCCATAAATAATTGGTGAGAATGCTAATAAGTTCATAAATGCATCACCAAGTGCATTTGTTAATAAGACGATGATTGGACCAATAACTAATAATCCAATTGGTAATGAAACAAGTAATGTAAAGAATGGCACAAAGAAGTTTTGAATAATTTCTGGAATGAATCGTTTTCCTAAATTCTGTACTTTACTTGCAAATGCAACAACAACAATTACAGGCACAACACTACTTGTATAGTTATTTGCCATAAATGGAATTCCTACAAAGTCCAAGAAATAATCATTTTGGAACATTGATCCTGTAAATAATTGACCAATAGGTTCTCCTGCTTTTAATGTGTTTGCTTGAATTGCAGGATAACATAAGGTTGCCCCAATAATCATACCGACAATTGGATGTAAACCAAATTTCTTACTTGCACTATATCCAATAATAATTGGCATGAAATAGAATAATGAGTCCCCAATTGCATTTAAGATAATATACGTTCCACTTGTATTTGTGTATAATTCAAAAAACAATAATAATGAGTTTAATCCTTTGATCATCCCTACTGCACATAATGGTGCAATAATTGGTTGGAAACAACCACTGATGATATCGATTAGTTTATTGAAAATCCCTTTTGTTTCAGTTTGTGTGTCTGTACTGTCTCCATCTAGACCTGCAAACTTTACAACATCTGCATATACATTTCCTACATGGTTACCAATAACTACTTGATATTGACCACCACTTTTGATCAAACGAACAACCCCATCCATGTTCTCAAATGCTTGATCATTTGCTTTACTTTCATCTTTCAACTTAAAACGAAGACGCGTAATACAGTGCGTTAATGCATTGATATTTTCTGCACCTCCGACTTCTTTTACAATCCTTTTGGCTAATACTTCATACTTTCCCATTTTTGACCTCCTCAATGAATCAGAATCTGTATTTAATTATGTAATATAATTATACACCACTACTTTTGTAAACGCTTACTTGAAGCACGACATTTTTGTCTACTTACTTCTTGCCTTCATTTTACTTTCAATCATTTGATATGTATAATAGTTATAAATAAGTTTTTAATAGATTTTATCTATGATAGGAGTATGTACCATATGAACTTAAATCAATTCCAATATGTAGCAAAATTAGCAGAAACAAAAAACTATACAAAAGCTGCAGAATTATTGTATATTACACAACCTACCCTTTCCCAACAAATTAAGAAATTAGAAGATGAGCTAGGTGTAAAATTATTCAATCGTAAAAAAAAACAAGAAGTCACACTAACAAAAGCAGGTGTTGAATTTCTTTACTATGCAAATAAAATACAAATTGAATTGTCTCGAATGAAAGTTGCACTAGGCACACACAAAGCAGATTATGAAGGAAAACTGCATATTGGATTAGTCAATGCTTTTGGACATGGCGAACTCTATCGACACATGATGAAATATTCGGAAAGTTCACCTAATGTGAAAGTTGATTTTCATATTGATAATAGTCCTGAACTTATTCGCAAAATGGTAAAAGGGGATTTAGATATTATCTTTATTACAACCAATTTCTTTGATCGTATTGTGACAGATGATTTGGCTCTGGCTTCTATTTATTCAAGTAATATAGCTGTTGCCGTGAACAAAGATCACACCCTGGCAAACTTAAAAGAAATACATCCTTCCGATTTGCACTTACAAAATGTCTTATTGGTTTCGAATAAGTCCAGTGTATACAATCAAATTACTACATCATTTAAAGATGCGAATGCCAAACCAAATATCATTGGTGAAAGTTCACAAGAGGATGTCATCAAAGATGTTGCTGCTTCTGGTATGGGAATTGGTTTTCTAACCGACTCCTATAATGATGAATTACAAGACAGTGCAATCAAACTGATTCCATATGTCCCTGCGATTGAACGTACAGTTAATATATGTACACTTAAAGAATCATTAAAATCAAAGCTCATTGCAGATTTTTATCAATACACCATTGATGCCTTTGAAATTAATAAAGCATTAGAAGACTAAAAAAGTTAGCTCAATATTCCGAGCTAACTTTTTTATGCGATCACATGTAATGCTAAAGGATAGGCAACCGTAATAGTCACAAGCACAGCAACAATACAAACAAACACCCCTAGCCGTAGCAAATCTTTCTTTATAACCCAGCCCGAGCCATGTGCTTCGGCAACATATGGCATCGATGAAGGAAAGGTAAAGCCTAGTGATGATGCAAATGCTGTGATTGCAACAATCGCCGAAAGATGTACAGAATTATTTGTACTTAGCATTTGAATGGCAACCGATGTTGTTAGTTGTGCTGTGAGTAAGTGTGCTGTAAAGTTTGATTGAATGCTTCCCCATATGACAAAAATAGCCACAATAATTAATGGAGAAACAACGGATAAATCAGGCAAAACACTTTCTCGTAAGAATACGGGAATTCCAATATTATCATTTACAAGTGCTACAGCTAAACAATTTGCCGAAGCTGACATAAATAAAGTATTCCATGAAATTCCATTTGCCATTCCTTGTTGCAAATTAAGAAGTGGCTTATCATCAATACGCACAACACATAAAATAACCGTTCCAAACATTGGCGGTAATGCAGTACCCAATTTACTGAGTTGACCACCAATTGCTGGAAAAAATGGACTGATCATACTTGGTAGGACCCATAATAGTACGACACTGAAAAATACAGCAATGATAATTTTCTCACGAACTGAGAATGTTGTGCTTGTATTTTCAAATAATTCATCTTTATTTAATTCTGGAATCTCGATTGTTTTTGGCTTGTAGATGATATTTAATGCAATCAGCATGACAATAAAGATCAATATACCTGTTGGAATTGCAAACATCATATATCCCACATAGTTAATCACATGACCTGTAAGTGTTTCATAAATTGATAAAGCAGCTACAGGAAATGCATGTGATATTGGTGTCATACCTGAAGCTAAACTCACACTACCCACAACCCCAATAAGTAGCATTGATGAAAATGCATCACCTTTTTTTAAACCAAGCATCTTGTAGATGTTTTTCACTAATGGATACATGGTAAAGAAAAGTACCGATGGTGAAATAAAACAACCAAGTACCAGTACCGATAAAAACAAAGTGGTAGATAAACTAACTGCACCCTTTCTTGCAAGTTTTAGTGATAAAAACCACTTCGATACTCTTGGAATAAAACTGGTTTGTGTAAGTGCATATGTACACAAAAAGGTAAACATCAAAAACACAAATGAGGATGAACCAAAGGATGTAGCTAGTGCTCCTTTTAAACCGACGGAAGGTAATAAACCGATACATGCGATACATAATAAACTTGGCCAATCAAAACCAATAAATAACCACAATACCAAAATACAAACAAAGATCCCAATTGTGAAGTTTGCTTCTTGCGATAACGAATCAATTAATGGTACATTTGCTGATACAAATAATCCAATAAATGCTAATATACTAACTACTAATTTTCTATTTTTCATATTCCACCACTTTTCTTATGTAGTTATATTTTATGGATAAGCAGCGCATTTGTATAATAGTTATATATTTGTTTATTATAGACATCATCAATAATAAATACAGTTATCATATTCACCTTAAATAGAAACGAAAAAGAGTCAATCTATCGACCGACTCATTTTCTATGTTTTCTTTCCTTATTGCTTCAGTTATATGAAGCATATCCTGTTCTTCGTTTTACACCCTATTTCTATTAACTCTTGTTAATAAAAATAACCTATTCCTTGTATAACAAACATCTAAGTGCAACTAGTGAATTATATCCTTTTGCATAGACTATCGTTTACATTGCCAACTAATCGTATATTTTTTCTTTTTATTGGTCAAATCCTTTGACCATAAACATAACTGAAATATATATAAGTAATAAAACAAATGTACAACTTTCTCTTGGGCATATATATTGCACGAATCACGAAGAACACTATAATAATGATTGTGATACATCATGTAAACGTGTATCACTACACATGCTAATATTATTCAACGTATTAGCACACAATTCATGATTCTTTATACCTATAGTAAAAGGCTTGCGATTTTGGAAGCCTTTTATTTACATTATAAGCCAAACACTTCTTCTGGACGCAACTTACAAGCTTGACTACCACAGTTTGCTGGTATGTCCCAACCTGTACCATATTGCCAATCTTTTGTCGCATTCCATGCATTAATTGCTTGGTTTTTATTAATTGATAGTTTTAACACTTCAAGATGTAAGTGAGCACCCGAAGTATTTCCCGAGTTACCAACATACGCGATAACTTCACCTTGTTTTACACTACTCTTACCAATCACTGGCATATTTTGGCTACAGTGATAGAAATTCATTGAGTAAACTTCTCCATTTACTTCCATTAGTAGTTTTACGGTATTTCCACCACCGAGTGGTGTTCCTTCCCAGTTTCCTAAATACCCACCATTACTGCTAACTGGATTATTTGCATATAAAACAATTGCATCTGCTGGAGCATAGATTGGAGTTCCAATTGGTGCAGCAAAATCCACACCTAAATGTAATCCCCATCCATTTGGATATGACCATGTTCCTGCAGAAATATATCCTGCTTGGACTGGGCGAATCAATGATGCACTTTCCATTGGTGGAAGTGGTACTTCTGGTTCACTACCATCTTCTGGTAAAGTTCCAAAATCCAAGGACGGCATATTGGCTTCACTTGTATTAGCTGCTGCCATTGTGCGGTTTTTTTCTGCAGTTAAGTTCGCTTGTACTTTTTGGTATTCTTGCATAATCGCTTTATTACCTTCTTCAAGACTTGCTACTCTTTCTTTATTATAAATTAGTGATTCTTTTTGCAATTCAAGTGTATCTTGTAATCGCGCATACTCGACTTTTGCAGTTTCTAATTTCTGTATTTCATCTTTTAATTGCTCAATTAACTTTTGATCACTTTCTGTTAATGTTTGAATACTTTGTACGCGTTGTAGTAAATCTACAAACGATCCTGCGCCCATAATAAAGTCGAAATATTGATTGGTATTGATATCCACTTGTAAATCCAACATTCGATCCATAATGTGTTCTTTACGCTTACTAATATTACTCTCGTTTTTTTCGATATCTTGTTGTGCAAGCACAATGTTTTGTTCCATCGCAACAATTGATGATTCTGCTTGAGAAAGTTGACTATTCAAAGAAGCAATTTGCTCACTGTATTCTTTGGATAGATTTGTTAGACGATCAATATCGTTTTTTAAACTATCAATCTTACTTTGAATTGAATCTGCTTCTTTTAAGTATGATTCTTTTTGTGTTTGCATATACGCTAAAAATTCACGGCATGTTTCTTGTAATGAAGGATCCGTAATATATTGAGAACATGTTTGTTGCCACTGTGGTTCATTTCCTTCAAACTCACTTTTTCTAGGCATCGTTGCAATGACTTGAATACCTAAAGTAGCTACAATTGTAATAACTAGTAATTTTTTCATGTGCAATCTCCTGTAACCATTATATACGAAACATTAAAAACTTGCACTTCTTATAAGAAAAGAGAATCTCTTAGTTTTCTAAGAAATCCTCTCCTTTGATTACTTCATGTTTTACTAATCCTGGATAATCCAGCTGACGGTTTACTTCATATGCCATAATTGCAACACAATTACTTAAATTCATACTACGTGCACTTGCAACCATTGGTAAACGAGTGCAACGATCTAAATGATCTTTTAAGATCTCTTTTGGAATTCCTGTGCTTTCTTTTCCAAATACAAGATAGACATCCGTATCCTTTGGAAATGCAAATTCATTTGGTGCGTGTTTTGCATAGCGCGAAACATAATACATCTCACCTTCACTTTTTGCATCTAAGAATGCTTGCCAATTTGGATAGATCGTATATTCTAAATCTTTACGATAATCCAAACCGGAACGACGTAGATGTTTCTCATCCATTGAAAAACCAAGTGGTTCAATCAAGTGTAATTTGCAATTCATTGCGACACAAGTTCGCATGATGTTTCCTGTATTTTGTGGAATCTCTGGTTCGTATAAAACAATATGTATCATTTTAAGTCCTCCAATAATTTAGTAAGTGCAATTCCACGATGTGAAACTGTATTTTTACGCTCGGAATCTACGTTTGCTAGTGTTGTTTGAAATGGTGGATAGTAGAAAATTGGATCATAACCAAAGCCATTGGTTCCCTTGCTTTCTGTGTATATTTCTCCATGTACTTCTCCACGATATTCTTTATGTGATCCATCTGCTTTTACGTGGCTAATTACACAAACAAATTTTGCACCACGATCATCTGACTTTGCGACTTCATCAATAATCGTTTGGTTTTTAAGATCATATGATGTATCTTCACCTAAATAGCGAGCTGAATAAACACCTGGTGCCCCATTCATCGCATTTACACATAATCCTGAATCATCGCTGATAACATCCACATGCAATACATCATAGACACTCTTTGCTTTTTTATATGCATTGGCTTCAAATGTATCCCCATCTTCAATAATTTCAATTTCTTGGTCAAGATCACGAAGTGATTTTACATCATAACCAAGTGGTTCTAACATTTCTTTAAACTCTTTCACTTTATTAAGATTGCTTGTTGCAATAAATAGTTCTTTCATACGATACCTCCACTCCCCATATATTTTATGCTACAAATAGCATTTGAACAAGTAGCATCTACAATACTTTCAATTATTATTTTCTATGACTAGATATCTACCTAATAAAGAAGCTTCATTTATCAAAAACGAGCTCCAAATAAGGAACTCATTATTCTTTATCATAGTCTTAACATTTGTATCTTTCCAAAAGAAAAGGATGTACGAGTACACCCTAAATCTTTGCTTTTATACGATATTCATTACGGAAGTATGCTAAGATACCTTCCAACGTTTCGTTAAGTGCGATATTCTCATCTAAGCCTAAATCCCCAATTGCTTTATCAATCATGTTTGCATGGAATGCTTCATGAACATCAAGTATTGGCATTGCTTTATCCGTAAGACGTAAACGAACAATACGTTTGTCTTTGTCGTCACGATAGCGCTCAACATACCCTTTTTTAATCAATTTGGCTACGTTTGTTGTTAAGGTTCCTTGCGTTACCATTAACCGCCCTGCAATATGTGACATCGAATTGTCGCTGGCTTTTTGAATATTTTCCAGAATATGAACATCATTCATCGAAAGGTTCACTCCAGAATCTTTTAAATTACGTTCTTCAATATACAGTATGTAATTAAATAATCCAACTAACAATTCATTCAAGGTGTGCCTTGTATTCAGTTTTTGTTGGCCCATAATAGTTGTACTGTACTATTCTGCTTCCTTGTCAGCAGCTTTTTTTGTAGTTGTTTTCTTTGCAGCTGGTTTTTTAGCGGCAGTTTCTTTTTTTGCAGCAGTTTCTTTCTTAGCAGCTGTAGTTTTCTTTGCAGCTGGTTTCTTTTCTGCTGTTTCTTTTTTAGCAGCTGTAGTCTTTTTTGCAGCTGGCTTTTTAGCAGCTGGTTTCTTTTCTGCTTTAGCTTCATCATCTTTTTTAGCTACTGCTTTTTTTGCAGGTGCTTTTTTAGCTGGTGCAGCTTTTTCTTCAGCTTTTGCTGCTACTGGTGTAGCTGCAACTGGACCTTTTTCTAAAGCTTTTTTAGCTTCTTCACAGATAGCTGTAAATCCTTTTTCATCATGGATAGCCATTTCTGAAAGCATTTTACGGTTTACTGTAATGTTAGCCCATTTTAAACCACAAGTTAATTTTGAGTAAGATAACCCATTCATTCTTGCAGCAGCGTTGATACGAGAAATCCAAAGTTTTCTCATGTCACGTTTTAATTGACGACGGTCTCTGTAAGCATATTTAAGACTGTGCATTACTTGTTCATTAGCTGTTTTGTATAGGATGTGTTTTGATCCAAAATACCCTTTCGCTAATTTAATGACTTTTTTTCTTCTAGCGCGTGTTGTTGTTCCACCTTTTACTCTTGGCATATCAAATTCCTCCTACTATTTTTGTAACATTAGCTTGATGCGTTTGTAATCGCTCTCGCTAACTAATCCTGGTTTCGCTAATTGTCTTCTTTGTTTTTTTGTTTTCCCGTGGAAACGGTGTGATGTATAAGCATGTCCTCTTTTTAATTTTCCAGAACCTGTTTTCTTTACACGTTTTGCTAATCCACTGTGTGATTTCATTTTTGGCATAAAACTTTTCCTCCTACTATTTTTTATTACCCATTGGAGCTAACACTAAAGACATCGTGTTACCTTCAAGAATTGGTTTCTTTTCAACTTTTGCAATATCTTGCATTTCTTCAACGAATTGATTCATCGCTTTTTTACCGACATCGATACGAGTCATCATACGACCTCTAAAGCGCATATCAACCTTAACTTTGTGTCCTTGCTCAATAAATTTACGAGCATGACGAACCTTAGTATCAAAATCATGTTTGTCGATATTTGGTGGCAAACGTAATGATTTTAATTCGACAACGTGTTGCTTACGTTTAGCTTCCTTCGATTTCTTTTGCATGTCAAAGCGGTAACGACCATAATCTAAGATTTTACATACTGGTGGGTTTCCTTTTGGAGCCACACATAATAAATCAAGATTTTGCGAGTATGCTTTTTCTAAAGCATCATTACGCGACATAACTCCCAATTGTTCACCATCTGCATCGATGACTAGCACTTCTTTAAAGCGAATTTTCTCATTAACTAAATCCGTGTTAACGTTGTTTGGTACGACCTTTCTAATAATAGACACCTCCTCGTGATCAAACACAAATAAAAAGTGAGCATACGTTGCCCACTTGCTTAACTTAATACGTTTTTTGTATTATGTAGCGCATACCTCAGTCTTTGTGACAGCAGGTGAGAAGTGGACTTCTACTTTCTACTAACTTTTATTACTAGACAATAATACCACAACCAGTGGGATTGTCAATGAATAAATGATTTATTTGCTTAGCTGAATGATAACGCACAATCAATCTTCTGCATATACAAATCGTTTTCTATTCGTTTTCATGTTGTAGTGTTTGTCACATGAAGTATAATAGTAGTAAGGTAGCAATGATCTAGACATATCATTGCACAGTGTGAAATGTATGAAAGAACTATATAAATTATTAGAAAAACTATTTCCAACAAAGGAAATACATATTGAAGTTTTAGATAAAGGGATTAGTAATCAAAACTATTTAGTACGTGTGGAGCATTCAACTTATGTAATGCGTGTTCCATTTCCAGATCAAGGACATGTTTTCTCGCGTTTACATGAAGCTGAAATTAACGATTGTGTCCGTGACCTTGATGTCCCTTGTATTTACTTTGATCCAAAAACAGGAATTAAACTTACAAACTATATTCCAGATTTAGCTGAATATGAAGAATGTACAGCCGAAAACAAAATTGAAAGAGCCGCTTTATTAGTAAAAGCATTGCATCAAAAGCCAGCTCCAGATTTTGATTTCGATCCAATTGCAACACTAAAGACATATCAAAAGATGCTACAAACCCCAATCTACGATTTAACCGACTATCAATACATTGTCGATAAGGTAAAGAATATCAAGCATACTAAAGTGCTTTGTCACAACGATTTAGTTTCTGGAAATCTATTATTTGGAAATGATCGTGATTATCTGATTGATTATGAATATGCTGCTGCAAATGATGCATTATTTGATGTTATGAGCTTTTTATCGGAAAACAACATTACAGATCCAACATTACGTCAACGATTCTATGATGTGTATTTCGATGAAATAAATGAAGACATTATGAACAGTTTATCCATATGGGAAAATTTCCATAATCTCTTATGGTGTACATGGGCAATGATGTTATACGAAAAACGTCATGAATCCATCTATAAAGAGATCGCAAAAATGAAATATGATGCCTTAGTTTCATCGCATACTTAAAAAGATTCACCATCACGGTTGAATCTTTTCTTTATATTGATAGTCGATGTACTTTTTCAGTTGCAAATCTTTTTCATTTAGATGATCACTTACAAAGCCATAGGCTCCTAATTCCTCTTTTTCATAGATAAGTGAAAGTTGATTGGTCGTATACAAATATACTTTCAATCCTTGATTATTAAATGGAAGAAGATCTTCACTTGTTTGTACCCAAGTGTGTTTCATTAACACGGTTTCTATATTGTGTTCAACACAAAAACTTGCTACACGTTCAAAGTCTTTGTTTTTCTCTTTATATAATGAATACATATAGTGCTTGAATGGATGTATTTCCTGTATTGCAAGATATTGTTCCTCATTATAAAACTGGATAATCATACGATTTAGCACATCCATTTTATCTAATTTACTTGCTTGATTTACCATAGCAGCAATCATCATATCGAAAGAAATTTCATCTATATACTTCGTATCAACAACAAACATTGCATCAACATGTGTATCCATATAATTCAACAGATCAGTTAAATCACTTGTTGGATATTTATAATATTTATAATTTCGTTTAAATGCTTCGTAGGTTGGTATTTCTTCTTCAAAAACAAGATAATGATTCCCACTTTCTTCCCAGTCATGATGCAAAACAAGCACTCCATCACTTGTCATATTTAAATCCACTTCAAATAAACGAGAACCATTTAAATAATTCTCTTGCAAAGCCGTGATCGTATTTGTTCCTGCTTTTCCATCAATTCCACCTAATGCATGCTTAATAATCCGTTGGTTTTCATGCCATGCCGGGTGAAATGGTTCCACTGCTTTTTCCTTCGTGGTTGTTGTTGTGGCATTTGGTATATACGCAACCACTGCTACAAGCAATCCCATACTCAACATCCCTGCAAGAAATGCAAGAATGAGTGTTCTTCCCCTATATTTCATATCTTCATTTTGGAATAGATACAATCGAATTGCAAGAAAAAAGACGATTTCTCGTCTTTAAACATTTCTTTTAATTTTCTTGTTTACGTCTTGCTCTATTTGCGAAAAGTATCACTACACTTGCTGAAGCAAGAAGTAATAATAATATTTGACTTTGACTAACATCTCCAGTTGTTGGACCATCATCTTGAGTAGGTGTTTCTTCAGTTGGGTTTTCTGGTTTTTCAGTTGGAGGTACAACTGTTTTTTCAAATACAATTGCAGCTTCATTTGATTCCACAACACTTGCATCATTCACACCAACAGCAAATGTATTGTAAGCAATACGGTCTGCTAATGCCTCAGTTCCTGTTAAAGCAAGTGTATTAGCAGTTAAAGGTACTTCAAATTGTAAACATGATTCTTTAATTGATGCACTATCTTCTTTTTGAACAATCATGAAAGATTTAATTTGTGTTTTATCTGCAACATCATCATAACTTACCCACTGTGCATCTGTGATGTTATTTGGTTGTTCTAGGTTTTGTAGATGATCTGCTACATTTGCATCTAAAATTCCATCTACTTTCGGTTCACTTGATGTACTATATAATACATCAAAGTTATCTTCGTATCCTTTTGGTAAAACCACTGGTCCATTTAATGATACATTGAATCTTGACAAACGTTGTTCATCATTTAAAACCATTGTATCGTCAAGTGTTGGTAAAACATCAATCGCGATTAAATTCTTAATTGGATTTCCTTTTACATTTTCAACAACTAAAGCAAGATTTACATTTTTATCTGTTGTACTCACAAATCCTGTTTGAGCAAACGTATCTTGCCCTACAAGTGCTGATGCGATAAATTCATAGGCATTGCGATACATATATGTATTGTGGGTACTATATGCAAATTCCGATGTATCTCCATCTTGATCAAAATCCTCAACATCACTAATTTTACTTGTTATTGATCCATCTGCATTTGTAGTAGTAGCTACTTCAAATTCCTCGTTCAAATATCCAAACATTTGAACATCAAATTTATATCCTGCATTTTCATCAATATGCACTGGCACTGCTATTCGCATAAGATGATTCATCGCAAGTACATCTTGTTCATATTCAAGTTTTACAAGCGTCTTTCCTTGATTTTTATAATTTGTGTCTATAACCGTTATCGTTCCACCAGTAGATAGTGAAACATCACCAATAATTATATCGTTATCGATAAGTGCATAATCAACAAATTTACCTTTCATTGGATATAGAGATGCGACATCATTAACTACATCAAAGTAAAGTGTATTTTCACCATCACCAACAATCCCATTACTTTCGTCCTTAAGATACGCATTCGCTTTCACATAACGTGAAATACCCTCTGGTTCTTTAATGATTTGTGCAGTTTTAGGAGTCAATCCACTTTGCCATGCATCACTTAACTGGTCATAGTCACATGTTGCTTGTAAATCTTCAGGAACATATTTTGTAATTCCATTTGCTATTGTATATTTTGCATTCCATCCAGAGTAAGAGATACCTCCAGTACTCTCAAGACTTCCAATATACCCCTTATCAACAGTGGTATACATTGCCACATTCGTTGTAGTTAAACCAGCTGGCAAACTTTGCCAGTTATTTTGTGTGTATTGCAAGTAATCAGCAAATTCCTCATTTTGCCCATTTTCTTGAGCTGCCCATGCATGCATCCAAATGGTTTCAATTTTCTTAGTAGAATCAATACCCAACTGTTCACTTGTATACAAAGTTGATGGTTCTAAGCGTTTCACTAGCCGTGTCCATTCACTTTCCCCAACATAACGTACACTTAGTGAAAAATTGACAGCTTCTTCCATTGGATACAATTCGCCTTTACCAGTACCATATGTGGTTGAAGGTCGAAAGTAATAATCTCCACTATAAAACTTTGAAATATTTAGATGTTCATCTGGATTCATGAATACATCATATGCATTCATTCCTGCGTTTGGGCTGGTAGCATTATTCGAAGTAAAATACATTCCCCAACCAAGCAAAGCCGCATCGGTTGTTGATATATTCACATTATCTTTCATTCCCAAACCACCGATACTATCCGTTGGTCCTCTAAATGTTGATAAATACCCTCCACCGTTTTCATATTGCGGTAAATCTGTCGAGTCATCTGGCACAACCATTACAGTTGCATCTGTTTTAAATTCAACTGTTGATGCATCCGCATACGTGATATTAGCAATTGCATTTGTTTCTACTTGTGTAAAGTATTCAACATCATCAGCAACTTGCAATACTAGATTGAAATTTTTCACAAAGTAATATTCATCATTTGCATTTCCATCGATTGGAATTAACCACGAAATACGTTGTCCATCAATGGTTGGTGTAACTGCTGAAGTGTCACTTACATAACTTAAACCTTCTGGCATTTCATAAGTCACTTCTACTTGAGATGATGCAAGTGGTTCAAGACTTCCTGCATCAAAACGATTGACAGAAACTCCTAATCCATAAACACCTTGTTCACCTGGATGTAAACTACTTGTTTCTTTTAATAAATCATCCTTCATAATTCCAAGAAATTTATGAGATATTGATCCATTGTATTGAGATAATAAAGTTGCTTGAGCAGATGTATTTGCAAGTTCGTTTCCAGCATCAACCACTTTTGCACTACTTGTAAGAACAACATCATTTAGTGATGCTCCATTACGTGTAGCAACCTTAATAATTGTGCTTGATTCAAACCCTCCTTCAAGACTGCCAAATGTATACGTTAAAGTTTTAGCATTTGGATCATAGGTTGGAACCACACCTTGTAAGCTTAATTCTGCAACATCTTGATTAAACAATATATCACTTTGATCAATTGCTTCTGGTAAATTAACAATCAACGTTACATTACTATACACTTGCCCTTGCCCATGTAAACTAAAGTATAGTTGATAATTTGCACTCGTTCCTACTTCTACAGTTGAAGCAAGGGCATTTAATGTCAAACTTGCTTCCTTATTCACTGATAGAGTATCTTCGACTTGAGAATTCTCATCTGTAATGTTTTGGTCGCTTGTTGTTTCTTCATTTGCAGTAGTTTCGTCTGCTTTTGATGAAGATGTAAATCCAGTTAATATAAGCATTAATGACATGCACATAGCAACCAACATTTTCATAGATTTTTTCATATAATATTTCTCCATTCTGACTACTAATCGTCGTTTAGATGCCCTTTAATTGCACACATGAATTTCTTAACGGTTTTTTAATGGTTCCCTCCTTTTAATTGTATGATTATGTAATATAAAAATTGCATAATCAAAATTGCCATCCTTACTATATTCCTATTGTGAATAGAATGCATTTCATTTGACCAAAGAATTTAAATATGTTAATGCAAAAAAAGACCTTCTTTTTAGAAGATCCTTTCATTCATTTTGATTTTGGTTTAATTCTTGCGTCACAGCATCAAGTATTTGTTCATCATCATATCCGATGTCATGCATATCTCCAATAAACAAACGTACCATACTTGTCGCTTGTTCTTGTTCGAGTTTTTCAATTAATGCTTGATCTCCTGAGATAAAACGACCTGCGGTTCTTTCACTTCTTAGTAAACCTTCACGTTCAAGTTCACTTAAAGCTCGTTGTACCGTATTTGGGTTTACCCCATATTCTACAGCTAGATCACGTACAGACTTCACTCTTGAACCAAGTGGATAATCTCCAGATACAATATGCTTTTTAAACTCATCCATGATTTGAATATAGATTGGTACATTTGGGTTAAATTCCATCTAACCACCTCAATCCAGTTCTATCTTACGTTGTAATAAATACTTACACACGAAGAAGTAAATTGCACCCCATGCAGTTGCAATTGCAAGTTGCATAGCTGTATCTTTTAATAAAATATCATTATATAAATCCATAGTTTCTGTAGTTGAAGAAGTTGTAACACTCATTCCAAATAGTGAAGCTTGATGAATCAAATCACTTTGAAAAATATACGTAACTCCCATTTGCACAATTGATACGACAATATATGCAATAATTGCAGCTAAGATTCGATGACCTTTGATGTATTTTGTATGCACAAAGGTAATAATCATATATGCACATAATACCGTTTGCAATACACCCACCATAAATTCAAAGATTCCAAGCAGCAGTAATCCCATATCAAAGTGTGTCCCAAAGACATTTTCCCATGTTAAGGGAATATCAATCATAACTACTGAAGAAACAAAGATAACTAACACAGTAAGTCCAAACCAAAGTGATGCTACTAGTGTTTTTGAAATCAGTAATTTTGAAGTGCTTACTGGTAGTGTAAGTGTTAGATACCCTTGGCTTTTAAACATACTTGTATTAAAGTTGCGTAAAATCTGTAACCCAACAAAAATCACACTACCAAATACGAGCAACCCATATATCATCACCAATATAATCGCCGCAATCACTGGTATACTTAACGACCCATCTGCGCTAATTACAGCACCGTCTTCCATTATTTTTGAAAAACTACCAAAACGTACAAGTACGGCAACAACAAGCATCGCAATAAATAATATAATGTATTGTTCATACCCACGACGAATTTCATATTTTAATAATTTCATCATTTTGCGTATACCTCTTTGAACATTTCTTCAATTGATTTACGTTGGTGAATGCGAATGTCATCAACATCTTGATCAAGGGCAATTGCACCTTCCTTCAAAAAAATCACGCGATTAAATATTCTTTCGACATCACTAATTAAATGTGTCGAAACAATCAACGTTTGATTTTCATCATAATTTTCTAAAATAGTATCCAAAATCACATCACGAGCTACTGGGTCTACACCCCCAATTGGTTCGTCAAGCATTATGATTTTTGCTCTTCTTGACATAACCAAACTCAATAAGAATTTCTCCTTCATCCCTTTGGACATTTGACGAAAATACAAATGCGAATCGATATCGAATTTACTCAATAACTGAATACAGCGATTGTAGTCAAAATCTTTATACAAATCCACAAACATATTTAATACATCGATTCCTCTTTGTCCTTTTTCAAAATACGGTTCATCTGGTAAAAATGAAATAACTTCCTTTGAATGTACACCTAATGGCTGACCATCGACGAGTATTTTTCCATCATAATCTGCAATCAATGTATTCAAAATTTTCATTAATGTAGTCTTTCCACTACCGTTAGGTCCCAGTATTCCAATAATCTCCCCAGGTTGTATGGAAAACGAAACATCATCCAAACCGATGCGTTTTCCATAACGTTTACTCACATTCTCTACTTTTATTAGACTTTCCATAAAATCTCCTTGTATTAACATGTTAATACAACTGCGCGATTAAGTCAATATATGCTATACTTGATTTATGAAAATTGACGCAAAAAACCTTAAAAATAACATCGATTCTTTCTATACGATTGTTGAATCCTACCAAAGTATAAGTTCAACCAATGATTTACTAAAAGAAGTGGCTTCTTCATTCCCTGAAGGAACGATCTTTTTAGCCAACGAACAAAGCAAAGGAAAAGGACGTAATGGACGTGATTTTTTATCTCAAGCTGATAAAGGTTTATACATGAGTATCCTATTAAAACCACAATTTGATATCAGAACCAGTCTAACTATTACCGCATGTGCTGCCGTATCAGTTGCCAAAGCCATCGAAACCTTGTATCATAAACAAATCCAAATTAAATGGATCAATGATATTACTTACAAGCAAAAGAAACTTGGTGGTATTTTAGTAGAAAGTGGACTACAAGCAAATCAAAAACATGTTGATTATTTTGTTGTTGGCATTGGTATCAATGTCTATAAACAAGACTTTCCAGAGCCACTAAATGAAATTGCATCTACTTTAGAAGCACACATTGAAGATGTAGACCGTTTTGCGCTTGCTGTAGCTATTTTAAACAATTTCGCAACACTTTATGCATCACTGGCTCAAAACACTTGGTACGAGCCGTATTTGCGTTTTTCAAGTGTATATCATACATCCATAAGCGTACTAACAAATCCACCATATGATGCATATGTAGAAAATATTGATTCATATGGGCAATTGCATGTACTAAAGGAAGATCAAACAAGAGAAATCATCAACTCAGGTGAAATAAGTATTCGTTTGAAGTAAAGGAGTAACCATGACAAAAGAGCAATTATTAGAAATGGGCTATCGCGAGTATCGCGGTGAGCACATCAATGTATATTTTAAGAAAGATTTGTGTACACACTCAGCAGTTTGTGTAAATGGAGATCGTGACTTATTTAATGTTTGTCGCAAACCATGGATATTACCAGATGCTTGTGCAAGTGTTGATAAAGTAAAGCGCGTTGTGGATGCATGTCCATCAAAAGCACTTCTATATATCGAAAAAGAGAGCATCAAATAAAATGTACATAAAGAAACAACATATCCGCATACTACGTGTCATCGGTATCATTTCTCTACTTGTATGGATGTATGTTATCTACTCATTTAGTGCAGATAGCGGAAATTCTTCTAGTGCGTTAAGTGGCAATGTCGTAAAGATGTTTTATCAAATCATCGAAACATTCACAGGAAAAGATTTGTATCAGATGCTATCAGCTACGCATCTAGATATGGTTCAACATGTATTTAGAAAACTTGCACACATGTTTATCTTTTTTGTCTTAAGTGTAAATGCAATGTGTATTATGTTTACATTTCCACTTAAGATGTATATACGTATCTTTATCGCATTAACATTCAGCTTCGCATATGCATGTTTTGATGAATTCCATCAACTCTTTGTGGCTGGACGCGCTGGACAATTTCGTGATGTTCTTATCGACACAAGCGGTGCACTTATCGGTATTATCTTTTCATTGTTACTATATTGTGTCATCTTTACCATCTATGAAAAACACATGGCAAAAAAATATGGAGCAATTGATGTATCCAATCAAAAGTAAAACTCAGCAACTATCAAAGTCGCTGAGTTTTTTAGTCCTCTTTATTAGAAATTCGAAAGAAGGTAAAGAATACGTAACCAACTCCAATAAAGAAGCACAAACTAACAATATCGATTAGATATCGTAGGATTGCTTGTATCATATAAAATCCTCTTTTCTCTTTATTATCGTAGTTCTAGTTTATCTTTACGACGGTAGTATTCATTCATACCAATAAGTACAAGAATTCCTAGTGATGCAAGAATGACACACAAATATCGTACTTGACTCACAGATTCTTCTGCACTTGCTTCAATGGAGATGTAGTCTTCTTTTACATTTACATCAATCGATGTATCCCCACAAATATCTTGTTTTTCTTTTTCACAAAGTGTCGTCATTCCTTCATTTTTTATGTGCATTGTATTATCTTCCACTTTAACAACAGACTCATTACTACTTAACCAACGCTCTTCACTTGTAGAAGTGTTTGTATTAGGAGAAAAGGTAAAGTAATCCGCTTCTAAATGTGGATGTAATTGTTGCAAATCCATATGTTTTTCAGCAACGACAATTGTATATTTTGCTAATTCCAAACGATTATCCGTTTGCACAACAAGTTCAACATTTCCTGGTTGTAAGGCTTTAATTTGTCCACCTTGTAACAATCCAACTGTTTCTTGATTCGATAAAGAAAAATTCAACGCTGATAATTCATAATCAGCAAGTTCATCTTTAATAATTTGAATATTCTTCCCTACACTTGTTAGTACATACATTTCATTTCTTTCAGGTAAGCGATAACCAAACTTATAGTTTTCATTCTGATTTTCTGGTATGCAATCAATGGTATCTTTTTGTAGATTACAAACACCAGCAGATAAAGGTAGTGAAAGTGCAAAAGCAACTTTCAACATTGCAAGTTTATTAATGAACATGTTCCCCTCCATTTATCTATCCTCAACAAAATTCATTCTATCAAATATCCAAATACTTATCAATCATAATAATCACAAACTAAAATAAATATTTATAACGATATTTGAACATGTTTTATATACGTTTTAATCGTATTGATTTCCTTAGTATGCCATATAGATACAAATCAAAATAACTATATGTCATAAAAAAACATTTTTTTGTATTCAAAAGAAAAGAAGCTATCCAATCTGGATAACCTCTCATTCATTTTATCTTCTTTGTCTACGATAGAATGTGTAAACCCATACCATCATAGAAAATCCAAGAACAAGTAACCACCACTGTACTTGCGATGTATCTTGTGCTTGTACAGTTGATGTATGACTTTCATTTTGCTTGTCATCTTTTGTAGCTGGTAATGTTTCAATAACTTCTTTTTCTGGTTGCTTATCATCTGGATTTGTAGGAGTTTCACCTTCTGGATCCTTTGGTGTTTCTTCTGGATCTTTAATTTCTGGTGTCTTCTCTACTTCCTTGAATTCAACTTCAATCGTATGATCTGCATTTACATCTGTGAAGCTGTATGATTCAACAACTCCTACATCTATACCATCTACTAGTACTTTTGCAATTTCATAGTCCGTATCTGCACTAAAACTAAAACTTGCATTCATCCCTGCTTCTACTAATACTTCACCACTTGGCGAAATCGAACCATGTTGTCCTGCGGTTGCTTGAATTGTGTAGAATGTAACTTCTTCTTTCGCGCGTTTTACTTGAATCATAGCATCCGTACTATTTCCAGCTAAATCACGTGATGTAATGGTAATCATCGCTTCATCTTGGTTTTCTGGTAAACATCCAACCAATGTGAAGTTTCCTTCCGCATCAGCTGTTTGTTCACTTGCAGTTGCTAGATTCATATGCATAAATAATCCTGCTTCTGTAGTTCCAGTGACTGTAAAGTTACCTTCTTCATCAGTTGTAATAATTCCATCTTCTGTATCCACAAACAAGTTTGGTGCTTGATTATCCACTTGTGAGATATAACTATAGAAACTACTATCTCCATGCGTATTTGTAGCTACAACTACAACTTGTGCATATGATGTATCTGCTTCATGGCTGATATTTGTGGTAAAGTTTTCTTCACTTGTTGTACTGTTTATGACACTTGCATCATTGATGCGTACTTCATAACTACAATCTTGATCACTTTGGATATGTAAATCATACGTTCCCGTTGATAATACAGTTAGATCATCCGCAGCACTATTAAATGTTGTCGCATTTGCAAATTGGACATCTAGTGTTGGATAGGTTGCTTTACGCAATTGTTTTACTTCGCTAATGTATGAAGTTCCACTAATTGAAACTTCTTTATCAAGTGCATCTGATTTCACAGAAACAAATGGTGTAATTTGCATCTTGTATGATTTTCCACCTTCTAATCCTGAAAGCACTGCTTCATAGGTATCATTACTTGAAGCACTTGCATCAATCGTGTAAATTACTGGTGCATCATTAAGTGCAACATCACTTCCATCAACGCTTCCTTCTTTACGGTATACTTGGTTTCCATCTTCACCAAGTACACGTATTTCATAACTTGCTGCTTCATTTTTCGCATTACTTGAAGCTTTCCAAGTTGCTTTAAAAGTATCACTTCCATGATTTTCAAAGACAAATTCTTCAACTGGGCTAGGCATATTTGCATTCGTAAATGTAATCGTATTTGTTTGATCTACGATTTTACTAAATACACTTCGTGCATTTTCATTTGTTTGCTCATAGTTACCATCTTCAGTTTGACGAACGGATTTTGCTTGTTGGTTATCACTTTCTGTATACGTACCTTGAAGTACACCATGTACATAGTACTCTCCACTTGCTAAATTAGAAGCAAAGCTGTCTAAATCAACTGCGATTTGACCTGTGATTTTACCATCTACAATGGAAGTGGAATCTACTTCATAATTTCCTACATAAATTCCTTCATCACTGATATCATTTTTGTCTTTATCCACATATACATCAACACTATAACTTTGTGTGTTATCTAAGTTTTGTAACGTGAAGTCCACTTGTTTGTTGGCATATGTAAAGTCACTAATTTCTTCCATCGGTTTTGCATTTAAACGCGTTACTGAAATCGATGATCCATCTTTTGAACGTACCTTCCATTTAGCACTTAAATTTCCATCAAGATTTACCATCATTGATTTTTCTGTTCCACTTACAACATCAAGTGCATTTACATGTGCGTAACTCAGTTCTTCTTCCGTATACGGTTGTGTATCACTTGCTGCAGTAGTCCGTGGGAAATGCAGTGTATATGGAACATAACTTTGACTTGTTTCATCAAAGTATTCCACGATCACCTGATCACGTGTTCCATTGATTGTTAAGAATTCGGTATCACGTACATTTTCATAGTTGTATTCGGTTTGCGGCATACGCATAAATGCAAATGGCATTTGCGCATCAACAATTTCGACGTTGGTTCCAAAACTCATCAATCCTACTGCATTATGATTTTCATCATAGATCACTTGGTCATGCACTGGCGAATTGTCTAGTAAAGAACGGAAGAAACTTACTTTCTTATTTCCCCAACTGTAACGAACCCCAAATCCAATTCCAATAATCTTAAATTTTCCATGAATGTTATCACTTGAAATTCCAAGATTAATATCTAATAACTTAATTGGACCTACGCTAAATAAACCTAAATTGATCTTTGGAATTTGAAGTCGTGCATATAAACTTCCACTAAAGGTTGGACGCTTCTTCACAAAGTCATATCCGATTGACCCTTTTCCACCTCCACGGATAAATTCCGTGTCTTTGAAAATTTGGGCATCTACTTCATATTTTAATTCCATTGCTTGTTCTGAAAGATATAATCCTCCACCAAGTTTATTGAATGGTTCAAATTTAATACTTCCAAGTTCAAATGAAGGACTTGCATCAAATGAGAACTCTGTTGGTCCTGCATTAATTTGCCCTTTCATATTTAATACTTCAAAGAACGCCATGCTCGCTTTAATATTTGCGACAATTGGTGGATACACTTTATAGTTTTTATCAATTGTATCTTTTAATCCGGTGAAACCACCACCTCCACCAGTTAATTCCATGATGTTTGGTGGAATTACAGGAATTCCGCTTCCTCCAACATAGAAATCAAGGGTATCAGGCACTAGTGCTCCTGAACTTATTGGTGCAAGTGCTAGTTCTCCTTCAAATTCAAAGACATTAAAATCTACACTTGCTTCAAATTCGTATGTTCTTTCAAATGTATTAATATTAGCTTTTGCACTTGCACTTAATTCCATGAATGGGATTGAGTTTTCTGAAAGTTCAGCACTTCCATTTGCAATCGCACCTTTGACTTTCATTGCTCCATTTTCAACTGCCATGTGAAGTTGTTGCAACTCGACCATTGCTAAAGGAACACTTGAGAATGGTACATCAATACTCATCTTTCCACCAAAGACAATCTTCCCTTTTAATAGAACAATGTCTTCTAGTTCAACTGCTGTACCTGAAATTACTTTCACTTTTTTAATTTGGTTAAGTCCTTTTGTTCCTGACCAATCTAAACGGATATTCTCTTTTCCTTCTATATCGTATCCATCCGTTGTATATGCAACACCTTTATCTAGACGTAAAGAGAATGGTCGATCTTTTGATTTAAAGAATTGGAAACCTGCTGTAGATAATTCTCCACTTTCTCCTGCAAGCAATATTCCATCTTTGTCTTGTTGTAAGGTAATATTACTATCGCCATACGCTGTATAGGTAATTACACCATTCATCAGTGTTTGACCTTCTAATAATTCATAGATTTCCGTTTCACGATTAAATTGAATAGAACCCTTCAACGTAATTAATAATTCTTTTCCACTTGTTTTTTCAAGTAGATCTTGTTGGGAATCTGCTAAGACAATTTTATGTGTCTTTCCTTCTTGCGTAATTCCGACAATTGAGAATGGTTCATAACGTAATTTCTCATTTGTATATACTTTATACTTTACTGTATGTGTTCCAACTGTAATGTATAAATAGCCAAAGTCATCTTGCACATCAAATGTTTTTGCAATTTCTTTTTTTGTTTCTTCATCTAGTGCAACTTTTAGTTGTCTTCCTTGTTCTGTTACGACAGCTTTGCTTGGATCAATGCTTACATTTTCTTCAATGTCACTTGAACCACCAATACGAATCGTTTGAATTTGTTGTTTCAGCGTTTCATCTTCTAATGCATCTAATCCATCTTCACCTTTAATTTGTCCAAGATTTTTTCCTCGTACGTAGATTTCAGTTAAATCATAGATAATTGAATGATCTGAGAATAAGTAATCAATTTCATACGATTCATATAACTTCTTTTCGTAAAGTGGTAATGTGTACGTTCGTTCTTCCTTTTGATTTTTATCATAGGCTGGAAGTGTGAATGCAATACTTGCTTGATAACCCACATTTCGATTTTGAATTTGTGAATCGACTTCGATGTTTTCAGCATCAACTCCTTCAAGTTGACCTACTGTAAATCCACGATATGCTTTCGTTGATTGGACATCCAATTTAATTCGTTGTCCTGGAGCAACATCTTTTGCAATCAGTTTATTTCCATATAGTTCAAATGTCGAATTCGTACTACGGATATAATCCATATCTGCTAAATCTATTTCAACTCGATAACTTGGTTTCTTTTTCACATTTACATATATAATGAAGTCTTTTTCACCTTCAGGAACTGTAAATGAAAGCGTACTTTCTTCATCAAATGATTTGATGTGTGTATCTGTAAACACATTTACTGGAGTTTCTTCAGTTTTTTCTAAGGCAAAATTGTAATCACGTTCATATACTTCAACTGTATCTAAATAGTAGTCGGCATGATCTACACGTGCATCAATTGTAACTGTATCATTTGCATATACAGAGTTCGTCGATACTGTAGCGTTTGTTAGATATTCACGATTCTCTTTTCCTAGAATTGAGATGCTTCTTTGACTTTTGCTAATTGCTTCTGCATAAATTGTCACATTGCCTTTTGGCATAATGAAACGATATGTTTTACTCTTAACATCATATGTATATGGAACTTCTATATTACTTCCATCTCGTTTCACACGTAATTGTAATTTATGTGTATCCGTATTTTTAACTTTCGCACCTTTAAAAGCAACAACCTCATATGGTGCAAAACTTATCTTCGCTTGCCCTTCCAAATCCAGAATTTCTAGTGCATCTGATTCAGTTGTCGTATGTTCATCAATATTTACTTGTACATCATATGTACTATCATTTAGTGAAGCTTTAAAATGTATTGGGCGTGTTGCTTCATTCGAACGTGAATTTGATGTGTTTTCTAACCAAACATATACATCATATGTTGTATCTTTAACTAAATCAGTTGGTGCAATTGTAAGTTTTGTTAGATCGTTTGAACTTCCACGACTAACAATAGTACGAACGCCATTTTCATCTGTATCAACAACTTTGTATTTTAAATTGTAAGTTGCTGCATTTGCACCTTCTGGTAATTGACTTTGAATAGAAAACTCACGTTCAAGCACCAATCCATCTTTCAAGATATCCTGCGTGCTATCTTTTAGACCATCGATAGTTAATGAACCTACCGTTGCTTCAATATCAGCAACATTATCTTGCGTTAAAGTAAGACGGCTTGACTTTATGTCAACGATATTACTCACATTCAGTTTTGTGATTGGACGGAAATAGATATGTGTATCTGGATCCAGTGGAAGAATCGTATTCACAAACTTTTTTGCATCTTCATTAGGTGCAAACTGGTAAAAGAAGTCATATACGGTTGGTTTTCCATCTTGTACCGTCCTAAGAAAATACGGGGCTTCTGATGTCATGAGGCAATTATCTTCACCTCCGATACTAGAGGGCCTGCTTCTAGCTGCACCATTAGCAACTACTCCACTTTGAAAGTATTGAACACTTCCCTTTTCATCCGCTTTCTTTTGATCACTATCAAAACCTATAAGATGTCTTTGTGCAGTTTGGTTTGTCACAATAGCTTTTTCGATAGATCCAGTAATGTAATATGGAAGATAGAAACGTGCATCTGTTTCATCATATAACTTTATCGTTTGCCCGTTATACTTTTCTGTACCACGATAAGTCACAACATGTGAAATCGGCATATTTGCTAATTCCGAAGCATTAAAGTTTCTTAAAAATGAATCTTCACTTTCGCCATTCATATAAGTATTCAAATCTGAATTCGACCATTGTAAACCTTCCGCAGGAATATTGTTTGGATCATGAAATTGGTTGATGTTGAACAATTCTGTCGCAACAAGCATGACCTCTCCTGTCTTCTCTCCTGGGAGTACATCCCAATAGAACTGGAGGTTTTTATTATCTGATAGATGACTTATTGTATTTGGAAAACCAAATGGTGCAGAAGTTCTTGAAATTCTTGTTGCACTATAATCAGGTACTGGTCCCGAACCAATTCGCACTAACCTTTCGACCCCTAAAGGATTTACTAGATCCGCACCTGATAATGCGCCAGCTAAATCAACTCCATCGTTTACGTCACCTTGTTTAGTAACAAAGGTATCTTGATAGTTTTCAGTAGGTGATGCTTGTGTAGCAATCTTTTCAGTTGCTTTCACTTCTTTTTTTGCTGTATATCCAACAATTGTTGAAATGTATGGTTCTGTATCAGTTAATGCACCCTCAAAAGTTACTGCTAATGCAGCATTTTCAAGTGCGTCATCTTTTGTCGCATACGAAAATTGTTTACTTTGCATTTGTGCAAGTGAACCAAATTGTACTTTACTTGTACAACTTGAAAATTGTCCATAAATGGACCCATCATTATCACTACTTACAAATCCTGTTGGTATTTTATCCGTAAACGTTGTTGCTTGCTTAACTTCTGTATCATCAAAATATAACGTTTGTGAATCTTTATAAGTAATCGGAATGATACTCATTGCTTTTACATTTGTTAGTGGTACTCCATTTTCAAATGCATCATAGCGAATACTTACACCATAGCTTTTCTGATCATCACTTTCAACAAAGGAAATTGATTGTACAATTTGATATTGTTTTACATACCAAACACTTTGAATTGCACCTTCGCCATCAATTGTTGGTGCTTCAAACATCGTTTCAAGTGCATCATCACTTGAACCATATGTATATACCTTTCCTTCAATTTCAAATATTGTCGTTCCCAATCGATCATCATTGAGTTCATCATGATTTTCTTGAATGGCAAAACGACCATTATCTTTATCCACATACACTGTGGTGTTTTCTTTCGTACTAGTTACGTATTCCGTTTGTTTTGTGTCCTTTGATAGAACTGGTACTTGTAAACTTGTAAGCACAATAAAAACGGACAACAGTACAACTGTAATCTTTTTCATACAATATCTCCCTTCGATATGTTCAATTATACACACAATTAATGTAATTCTTGAGATGTAAACCAATCCTTTCAGTAGCGCGAAAAGTTGTTGACAACGTATAATGGCTATGGTAAAGAATAGAAGACTT
Organism: Breznakia sp. PFB1-19; assembly: GCF_029893935.1. Lineage (NCBI taxonomy): Bacteria > Bacillati > Bacillota > Erysipelotrichia > Erysipelotrichales > Erysipelotrichaceae > Breznakia > Breznakia sp. PFB1-19. The sequence continues at coordinate 39,956 of NZ_JARXXJ010000001.1, read as the reverse complement.
GAACGGGGGGATTTTATCATATGAGTATGACAAAACTGGTACGAATCGCAATTTGTGAAGATGATACTACTGATGCTACACATCTTAAACAATTACTTGCACAAAGTGGATTTGAAACGCAAATTGAAACATTTACAAGTGGTGAAGAATTTATTGAACACATGCAACCTTTTATCTATGATGTTATTTTCTTAGATATTTGCATGAAAGAAATTAATGGGATTACACTTGCCGAGCACATTCGCAAACAAGACAGCCATACCCATCTAGTATTCACTACATCGAATAATGAATATGCTCTTGCTGGATATCGTGTACAAGCCCTACAATACCTAATCAAACCCGTAAAATCGGAGGACATCAATCAAGTTCTCCAACAAGTACGTAAACAAAAAGAAGATGTTCGATATATTCCTTTTGTGAGTGAAGGAAAACGTATTGACGTTGCTTGCCAACGAATTATGTATATTGAAATCTATGGAAAAAATACAATGATTCATACAACAGATGGTCCTATATGTGTACATCTATCAATTGATGTGATGTCACAGTTATTACCATCATCATTTGTACGTACGCATCGCTCCTACATCGTAAACTTCAACTACGTAAAAAAACTTGAAGAAGACTTCATTATGGAAAATGGAGCAAAAATCTATATTCGAAAGAAAGGTGCAGAAGAAATCAAACAAAAATGGCATGATTTCTTAATTGAAAGCACGCGTGGTGATTCTCATGACATTTGATATGTTTAGCTATGTTCATGGCATCATTATCCTAATGATTGGTGTGTTATTAAGTTTTTATCCAGTTCGCAAGGAACTGGTAGTTTCATTATCTAATGTTTTGGTTACTTCCTTTATGGCAAGTTGTATCTTTGCACTAATAAGTGCACTTGCAGATGGATATGTGTTCAATTTATTACTACCAATCTTTTTGGTTTGTGGATTATTGTATCATCACCATGTGCTTCAAGTATCGATATATAAAAGCGCTTTTGTTGTTGCGCTTGCTACCAATGTCTTTGTATTACTTGCTTTATTATCTGATGGTCTCATTGCCTTTGCTTATGGATTTACATCTATGGCAAATTTGAATTACGACACAATCATGATGATTTGGAGTACCTTTTGTATGATTGTTGGTGGATTCATAGCTCAATTTGTATTATCAAATTTTGTTTATTCTACAATTGAGAAATTGCAATTAACAAATTGGAAAACCTATTGGTTGCTTCCAACTGTATTTACAATCGCAATTACATCAATCGGTTTTACAAGTATTGCAAGACCAATCATCTTTACGTTGTATATGTGCGTAATGGCAGTTGTTGAAGCAGTAACAATTAGTGTTCTATTTCACCTAATTGAAGTCAATGTAGATACGGCACAAACCATATCTAAATTACAAGGCGAGAAAAAGCATCTAGAGATTTTGCATGATGAGTATGAAACGATTCGTCGCTACTTCGAAAAATCACAACAACTCCGTCATGACCAAAAACATCAATATCGCTTAATGCATACTTTATTGCAACAAGGTGCATATGACGAATTAAATGGCTATATCTCAAATTTGAGTGAAAGTATTGCAACCAGTGATCATGTACGTTTCACAAATAACATTAATTTAAATGCAATTTTAAACTTCTATTATGATGTTGCTAACCATGCAAACATTCAAATTCGTCTTGCGATTGATTTACCTAGTGAAATTACTACAGTACAAGATAGTGATTTATGTATTGTAGTTGGAAATCTACTTGAAAATGCAATTGAGAGTTGCAGTGATATTACAGATGCAACAAGCATTAAATTACATATGTGTATTACTAGACAAAACCTTGTGATTACTATGGACAATAGTTGTCACAGTTCACATATCCACAAGTATGAGAATACTTACATTTCTTCAAAAGTGGATGCACCTTCTGGAATTGGACTTTCTTCAATTTCAACCATTGTTAGTTCATATAATGGATACTGTAAATTTTCAAATGATCTTGAACAGTTTTATAGTTCTATAGTGATTCCATTAACTGATGCATAATTACCTAGGCACCTTCAAAGGTGTCTTTTTTACACGAAAAAAGGACCAACCCAAAGGGCCAGTCCTGAAGTAATCGAAGAGGAACATCTTCGTTGCTTCCATCATATTACGATTTTTTTCGTTTCTTTCTACTAAATAATACACCGATTACTGCAAGTGAACCAACTAGTGCAAATGTGTTACGAAGTACACTTTTACTTACTTTTTGTGTTCCTGTACTTACATTAGAACCACTACCTTTTGTAGTTGAGTCGTTTCCTTTGCTTGGTAAACTTGGATCGGTTGGTTTGCTAGGATCCACGATTGGTGGAACACTTGGATCTTTTGGTGGCGTTGTATCGTCTTTAGGTGGCGTAACAACATCTTTTTTCCAAATTGCATATAATTCCACATTTGCTCCACTGATTGTTAGTGAAGCATTAGAATCATACATTGTTCCTGAACCATCTTTGCTTGTATTCCAACCAACGAATGTGTATCCTTCACGTTTGAATGTTGAACCATCTAAGACAAGAACCACTTCATCTTTATTAAAGAATTCCACTTTCACAGCTTTGTATGAACCATCCGCTTCTACAACATAGTATGTAATTGAATATTTCACTGTTGGTGTATCAGCGACGAATTCCCAAGTTCCTGTAGCTGTTGCATCTTGTTTGTTGATTGTAATGTTATCCATTCCATATCCTTTGAATACCCATTTTCCACCAGTGACAGTTACACTTGTTGATGTTGGTTGAGTTAGTGTTACGACATTTCCATTAACAAGTTGTTCATGTTTTTGTGGTAGTAGGTTTAATACTTCAAGTGGAAGAGGACTTCCATCATTTGATACGAATGTGTAGTCTACTTCATATTCATTTGCTGTGAAACGCCATGTTCCTGTGAATGTTTCATTTTTACCTGCAATTGTATATGTGTTCACATTGTATCCAACAAATTCCCAGACTCCATCGTTTGCAGTATCTACATACGTTGTTTGGCTTGGAAGGGTTGCATTTATAACGTCTGTATCATGCACATTTTGATGTTCTGTTGGTAGGAAGTCCATCAACTCACTTGGTAGTAAAATACTTGAATCTTCACTTTCGAATTTGTAGTTTACGACATATTCATTAACTACTGGATTAGCAATATATTCCCACTCACCAGTAAATGTCGCACTTGCTTTATTTACAACAATTGGGTCTGTATCATAACCATTAAATACCCATTTACCATCACTTACCACGACCTCATCAACTAACGGTTGTGTAGCAACTACGCTATCACCATGTACTTTTCCTGTATGTTTACTTGGTAGTAAATCAGTCACATCACTTGGTAATACACTTCCATCTTTTGCGACGAATTTGTAATCTACTTCGTATGTGTTTGCCACGAATTTCCATGTACCAGTAAATGTTGCATTGGCTTTATTGATGGTAATTGAATCTACATCATAGCCAACAAACTTCCATGTTCCATCTTTAGCATTGTCTACGACTGATGTTGATGTAGGATCTACTTTGTTTACCGTTACTCCATTTGCTACATTTTTATGTTTGCTAGGTAATAAAGCTGTTACATCACTTGGTAAAGTACTTCCATCGTTTGCGATGAACTTGTAATCTACTTCAAATGTATTTGGCACAAATTTCCATGTTCCGGTAAATGTTGCATTGGCTTTATTAATTGTAATTGAATCTACATCATAGCCAACAAATTGCCATGTTCCACCTTTGGCATTATCTACCACAGATGTTGTTGTAGGATCTACTTTGTTTACCGTTGCTCCATTGGCTACATTTGTATGTTTGCTAGGCAGTAAATCTGTTACATCACTTGGCAATGTTAAGCTTGGATCTTGCGATACGAATGTATAGTTTACTTCATACACTGCATCTTTTGTCCACTGTGCATACAGGATGGTATCACTTGAAATTGTAAATGTATCTCCGGCATTATATGCAATTCCTTTACCATCTGCTTTGGTATTCCATCCAGCAAATGTATAACCATCACGAGCAAGATCACCTACCGCTTTTGCTTGAATTGAATCAGTTGCAAGATATGGACTACTTGTATCAACTGGTACACTACCACTTGTATGTCCATTTCCATCATATGTTAAGGTGAATTTTTCAGCTTCTGCATCTACTTTTTCCCAAAGCGACCACATAATCATATCGTTTGTAATTGTGACATATTGTCCTTCTTTGTAGATGATTGGAGCAGAAACCATCCGGTTTGTCCAACCAACAAATTTATATCCTTCTTTTTTCATGTCACCAGGACCTTTTAGTTGAACTAAATCTCCATTTTTATATGGTGAGTTTGCATCCACTGGTGCACTTCCTTTAACTGCGCTATCTGCGGCATAGTAAACAACTGTCCACTCTTTTGAAGTATCCGTCACTTTTTCCCACTTCGCATATAGTTTTAATTGACTTGTCATAATTACTGGATCATTTTCTCTATATGTTTTTCCAGAACCATCAGCTTCTGTATTCCATCCTTTGAACTCATATCCATCTTTTACTAAGTCACCTTTATATGCTAATTTTGCACGCTCGTTTTCATTGTATTCTTTTGGATCGACTGGAACACTTCCATGTGTATGTCCATTTCCATCATAGATAATTTTCTTTGCTGGAACCCATTGTGCATATAAATCAACATCTTCACGAATCGCGAATGTTGCATTTGGTTTATATAATGTTCCAGAGTAATCTTCTTTTGTGTTCCATCCTAAGAAGAAATGATTTTCTTTTAGTAAATCCACATTGTCTTTTACCGTCACAGTATCATTTTTCACATAAATCGTACTGTCTGTTGGTACACTTCCACTCTCTGCTTGTGTTCCATGATATGTAACATGTAGTTCTTTTGACCACTGTGCATATAGTACAGTGTCATTTAAGATATTGAATGTTTCATTTGGCTGATAACTATCTCCAGAACCTTTAGGACTTGTATTCCATCCAGTAAAGATATATCCATCTTTTACTAAATCAAGTTTATCTGCTACGACAACTGGATCTTTTAATGTATATGGTGAACCTGTATCGACTGGTACACTTCCACTTGTTGCTCCATTTGCATCATAACTTACAGATAACGGAATACTCTTATCACGCCACTGTGCATACAATGTTACATCTCCATCGAATTGTACCACTTGATCTGGTTGGTATGTAATTCCTCTACCGTCTGCTTGTGTATTCCAACCAACGAATTCAAATCCATCTTTTAGTAGTGTTCCTTGTCCAAGGATTGTTGCTTTTTCACTTCCCTTATATGGAGCATTGATATCGATTGGTTTTGAACCTGCAGTCTGTCCATTTCCATTGTATGTGATGTTGTATGTGACATCATTTTCATCAACCCATTGTGGATAGAATAATACATTGCTTGTGACTACCATGTATTGACCAGGTTTGTAGATTTTTGATCCACCAACAGCAATATTTCTCCATCCTGCAAAGATGTATCCATCTCTTTCTAAGTCACCTTTATCCATGACTTTTACAAGTGATCCATATGCATATGGTGAGTTTGCATCCACTGGTGCACTACCGCTAGTTGCTAGATTTTTACTATAAACAACAGTTACATCTTCTTCTTTTTCTTCAAGTTTTTTCCACTGTGCATATAATGTTAAATCTTCTTTAATCATAAATTGTGCATTTAGTTTGTATGTGGTTCCTGATCCATCTGGTTCTGTATTCCATGAATCAAATTCATAATTTTCTTTAACTAGTGTTCCATAGTCAAGTGCTTTAATGACATCGATATCTGCATAACGGTTACTATCCACTGGCGCACTACCATGTGTGTTTCCGTTTCCATCATAGTACATATGTAATTCAGGTTTCCAGTATGCATATAAGTTTACATCCCCTTTAATTGGGATACTGCTTCCTTCTTTGTATACTCCACCTGTATAGTCTTCTGATGTACTCCATCCACGATGTACATACCCATCTTTTTCTAAACCTGCACTACTTAATATATCTGCACGTTCTCCAGCAATGTATTGTTTCGTGTCAACTGGGGTATCACCTTCTGTAGCATCCATGTTGTGATATGTCACAGTGTATAGTTTTGAAAACTGTGCATATAAAGTCACATCATCTACAGCTACAAATGTATCATCTGCTACATAATCAGTACCACTACCGTCTGCTTTGGTATTCCAACCAACAAAACGGTATCCATCTTTTTCTAAATCCGTATTATCTAATACAGTAACTTCGCTATTTAGTGTATATGGAGAATCACTATCTACTGGTACACTTCCACTTGTTGCATCATTTGCATCATAAACTACGTTTAGTTTTGTGTTTGTATCACGCCACTGTGCATAAAGTACAGTATTTCTTACTAGGTAGTATTCATCATTTTCTTGGTACATGTCTCCACTACCATCTGCTTTGGTATTCCAACCAATAAATGTTTTACCAGTATTATTCATAGTTGCTGTACCTAATACTTTTACTTTACTTTTCTTAGCATACGTTGCATTTGTATCAACTGGTGCAGCACCTGCAGTTATACCATTTCCATCATAAGTAATCGTATGTTGTTCTGTCACAACTGGTTGTGGTAATTCTAAATGCCAAACACCTCCACCAAATGTTGTTGTATACATGTATTTTGGATCACGACTATCTTCAATAACACGAGTCGGTACCGTAAACTGGAATCCATCAAGCTTAATCCAATCATCAAAAGTTGTATCTGCACCTTTGTAAGATACATATACTTCTCCACCTGTCGTATTACATAAATACAGTACATTATCGTTACGGCTATCTACTTGTAAATCGTATACGTTTTCATTAGAAGGATAAATCAGTTTCCAAGTATGACCATCGTCACCTGAAACCCATCCTCCACCGAATTCACGTTTTCCTGGAGCACCATTTAGTGAAGCTACTTTACCAGAGGCATAGATATTTCCTTTACTATCAAATGAAACTCCACTGAATACAGATACATAGTCGTTACCTTTCCAGCTAGATTCCATATTCGCATCACTATTTGCATTACTTGGCATCGATGCTAATTTTGTCCATGTGTCTTGTCCACGTTCTAAGTAATAGACTGGACCATCTCCTGGGTGATAATCAATTAGTGCAAGCTTTCCTTCTTCAGTTCCAGTTTTTGCTCCTCCACCCATTTGGGCAAATACAACATAGAGTCTTGAGTAATCTGCATTGTATTCTAAACGCCAAGGCATTTGATATGGTTCATCTTCCATTCCCATATTGTATTTTTCCCAGTGGATTCCTCCATCGGTTGAACGATACACACCATAACCAATACATGATGCATAGACAACACGTTTATCGATTTCTTTTGGACTGTTTGGATCAATTACAACACTTGTGACCATTGCACGGTCAGGTAGTCCAGTAATCCCATCATCTTCACGCACGGGTTGTGTTCCTAATGTACCTGTTGCACTCCAAGTTGCACCACCATCAGTTGAACGTAATATTCCTCCAACCCATCTAAATCCTGATTTATTTTCATCTTGTTTTGTCAAATCAGCCAATTTCAAAATATCGATGATATACGTTCCAATATTTAAATCATGACATCCATTCATTCCAGCAAATACAAGCCCTTCAATATCTGGGTCAAATTCTAATGAATATGCCGAATTTGAATAGTAGCTTTGGTGTGGAATCCCATTATTTTGCGAACGTCTCCATGTGTCTCCACCATCTTTTGATTCAAATAAACCAACATCTGAGTAACTAATAAACATGTGTTGGTCATCAAATGGGTCAACATCAACATCCCAACTTGTGATTTGATCAACTCCACGCGTTTTTCCAAATGCTGTTTCAGCATCAAAATCACTGTTTGTATCATACCAAGTGGCTCCTCCATCTCTTGATATGTATGCATTACCATGTGTTGATACCATGACGATATCTGGATTTGACTTACAAACTGAAACTCCACGGTTTAGTCCATTCCATGCGACAGATAAACTTCTTGCACTAAATAGCTCTGTCCAGTTATGTTCAACAATGTTTTTTGAATCCCAACCTTTCAGTACAGTTTCCCATGTTTTTCCACCATCTGTTGACTTGGCAACTCCAGTTCCTAATGAGTTATGTTCTCCTTTAGATGATGTATAGGTTAAGTAGACATTTTCATCATATACTGCAACACCATAATAGGTAATATCACTACCTGCCTCTGGTTCCACAGACCCATTTGAAATGTTTGTCCATGTTCTACCTTCATCTTCTGTTTTCATTAAATCAAGGTAGGTATATACTTCGTTCCCATTCTTATCAAACGTAATAATATTTTCAATTGCATAAATCACCATTTTTTTAGTGACTGGATCATAATACATATCTCCATTTCTTGAAGTCATAGTTGATAAAGTTTCATATGTTTTACTTCCATTATCAATGATTTCAAAAAATCCATCACTTGTATATAAACCAATACGTCTTTCATCTTTTGGTGATTCTGGATCAATATGTATTTTTACATATTTCTCAATACTTGTTGGTGAATATTGCCATGCTGACATTGTATTCATTGGCCACTCTGCAAGCACTTCCCATGTTTTTCCGTTATCTGTCGTTTTTACTAACTGAGGAACTGCTTGATTTTTTTGTCCTCTTTGGAAATAGTAAATAGTATTTGGGTCATCTGGATCCACCTCTAAAGCCATAACACGGCTTTTTGGCGTTGCACTTGCATCGTGGTAAGTGAATTCCACCCCTTCTTGAATCCCTGATACGGTTTCTTTAATATTCTCTTTTGTTGGATAGAAACGTTCGTAATCTAGCCCTTTATTGTGAGAAACCCAAATATGTGTGTTATAAGCATACACAACATTTGGATCATGTTTACTAAATGAGAACTTTGCACTTCCACCTAGGTTTCTTTGCACCCAGCTTTTCCCACCATCAACTGATGTAAACGAACCTGACATATCTGTTGTCATAAGTAAGTTATTTTCATCTTGTGGGTTTACGATAGGGTTGAATAAAGCCCCACCTCCACCAGGTCCAATCGTATGTGCATCAAGATCTGATGACTGAGTTGTTATCTCATTTTCTTTTCTAAGTACGGACAAGTCCTGTCCAAAAAGCACACTTAGATCACTTAATAACATCCCCATTATGACTACGACAATCATAATACTCTTCGAAATGTATTTCTTCATAATCCTTCCTTTCTTATATCTACTTATGTAGTACGTATCAAAAAAGCACTACAAAAGCCCCTGAAACTTTTCTCCAGTATATATAAGACAATAGAATTAAAAAAAACTCTCACTTTTTTCCTTTGGTGAGAGTTATCGATACAAATACATGTCTTTTTTATTTGTTTGTATACAGAATATTTTTTTCAATTTCTTGATAAATATAGTCACTGACTTCTTGCTTATCTTTGCCTTTGTACATCTCATAAGTAAGTGGTGTACCATAAGTAATCGATAAGTTTCTGTTTTTGTCTTTCTTATCATCAATGCAATACGCATTATTTAAAGTAATTGGGACAATCGTTGCCTTTGCCAGAAAAGCTGGTTGCAATGCACCTGCTTTAAATGGATTCATTTGATCATGGCGTGATCTTGTTCCTTCTGGAAAAATCAACAATCGTTTTCCTTGTTTTAAACGTCTAGCCGCTTCACGTAGCATATAGACATTTCCTTCACGTGTATCCGAGTCAAAGTGAATGACACCTAAACATACGGCAATACGACCAAAGATTGGCAATTTCTCATTTTTCTTCTTTGAGATAAATGCCATCGGATATGGACAACTTGCCACAACAAGTGCAGGGTCCAACGTTCCTTGATGATTGGAAACAAATAGTATTGCACCTGTTTCAGGAATATTTTCTTTTCCTTCTACTTTTAACGTATATCCAAGTACTTTTAATACACGATTGCTATGTTTTAGAAAACATTGATAAATCTTGTTTTCATCTTTACCTTTTAAGCGAATGGCATCAAACCAAGCAAATGGTAAGAAAGGGATGACTTTAATAATTTGCCAAAGACTCATGTTTTATTCCTCCCAAATTGCATACGCTATTGCAAATGCCTGCTCATGCGCGATGGATATGTGAATGACATAACCATCGACAAGACAAACAGGTTTGCCATTTTCATCGTTGAGAATTTCAATGTTCGTGATGAGTTTCATTTCATTACATGCTTTATAAATCGCTTCTTTCGCGGCGAAACGACCAGCAAGAAATTCAAGTTTTCGTTGTTTATTTTTCAAGGTTTCATAGAGTGTAATCTCTGATGCAGTTAAGATCTTAGCTGCAAAAGCTGCTTGATTTTGCTCTATTCGTGAAATCTCAACGATGTCACAGCCAATTCCTTTAATCATGTTATGCTCCTACAGCACACATGATTTCACCCTTTACTGCTACTTTACCATCTACACTAGCCTCTACATCTGCAAAGTAGATTCCTGCGCGTTGGTTCGTTAATGTAACTTTAAGGGTTAAGACATCTCCAGGAATCACTTGTTGTTTGAAACGAAGTTTATTGATTCCTGCAAAATAACCGATTTTTCCTTTATTTTCTTCTTTTGATAATAAAAGTACACATCCAGTTTGTGCTAGTGCTTCTACAATTAACACTCCTGGCATAACATGTTTTTCTGGAAAGTGTCCAAGAAAATGCATTTCATTTGTACTTACACATTTCGTTCCAATAATCGTTTTTCCATCTTCACTAATTTCATCGATACGATCCACTAGATGAAAGGGATAACGATGAGGAATAATTTGTTGGATTTCATTTGAATTGTATACCATGTTAGTTCTCCCATTTCTTGAAGATTAAACTGACATTGTGTCCACCAAATCCAAGGGAATTACTCATAGCATACATCATATCTACATGACGCCCTTCATTTGGTACGATATCTAAGTCACATTCTTCATCTGCTTCTTTATAGTTAATAGTTGCTGGCACAAAGCTATCTTGAATCGCCTTAATTGTGATTAATGCTTCAACTGCTCCACTTGCTCCTAATAGATGTCCTGTATTACTTTTTGTTGATGAAACCATCAGTTTTGATGCATGTGTTGCAAACGCACTTTTAATTGCTGCAGTTTCAGTTTTATCATTCATCGGTGTACTTGTTCCGTGTGCATTTACATATGTAATATCGCTTGCTTCAACATTTGCATCTTGAATGGCATTACGCATTGCTTGTGCACCACCTGAACCATCACCAATCGGAGCGGTAATATGATATGCATCACATGATGAACCATATCCTACGATTTCTCCATAGATTTTTGCATTACGTTTTTTGGCATGTTCCAATTCTTCTAAGACAAGAATTGCTGCACCTTCTCCCATGACAAATCCACTACGTTCTTTATCAAAAGGAATACTTGCACGTGTTTTATCTTCACCTGTATGTAATGCACGCATGCTACTAAATCCAGCAACTGCTAGTGGTGTAATACTTGCTTCAGTACCACCTGCTAACATGATTTCCTGATAGCCATCACGAATTTTATGGAATGCTTCACCGATTGCATTACTTCCTGCAGCACAAGCAGTTACTTGACTACTACAGTGTCCTTTGGCTTGTACATCAATTGCAACACTACCAGCTGCTAAGTTAACTAATGCCATTGGAATAAAGTATGGTGAAACACGACTTGGTCCACGATCTTGTAAGTTATCTTCAGCGTTTTCGATTGTTTCAATTCCACCAATCCCCGAAGCAACAATGACACCAAAACGAGTCGCATCAATTGCTTCAACAATTAATTGTGAATCTTCCATTGCTTGTTTTGCGGCAATTCGTGCAAACTGTGTAAAACGGTCATTAAACTTTAAGTCACGTTTTGTGAAGTATACTTCCATGTCTAAATCTTTTACTTCTCCAGCAAGCTTTGCTTTAAAGTCCGTTGTATCAAAGTGCGTAATCTTATCAATTCCACATACGCCATCTTTAATCGCTTGCCATGTATCTGGTGCATTATTTCCAACAGGACTTAAAGCACCCATTCCTGTAATTACTACTCTACGTTTCATGTAAACCTCTACATTACCATTCCGCCATCAACGTGAAGAACTTGTCCTGTCACATAACGGCTTTTATCACTTGCTAAAAAGCTAACCATATTTGCTACATCTTCCATCGTTCCAAAATCTTTCATTGGAATATTTGTTAGGACGGCTTGTTTTACATCATCCGTTAATACATCTGTCATTTTAGTACTGATAAATCCAGGTGCAATTGCATTAACTGTAATTCCTCGTGGTGCAACTTCACGCGCAACACTTTTGGTAAGACCGATGATTCCAGCTTTACTTGCTGCATAGTTTGCTTGTCCTACATTTCCAATTAAACCAATAACACTTGCCATCGAAATAATAGATCCACTGCGTTGTTTCATCATCGGTTTCATCACATGTTTGATACAGTTCCATGTTCCTTTTAAGTTGACATCGATAACGGCATCGAAATCTTGTTCACTCATTCGAAGCATCAATGTATCTTTGGTAATTCCTGAGTTATTAACTAGTACATCGATTTTCCCAAACACGTTAAGTACTTCATCTACCATGTTTTGTACTGCATCATAGTCAGTCACATCGGTATGAATACATAGTGTTTTTACACCAAATGCTTCACATTGTTTTGCGGTATCTAATGCAGGTGTTTCATCACCAATATAGTTAATGACGATATTATACCCTTCTTTTGCCATATTTAAGGCAATGGCTTGACCAATTCCTTGGCTTGCTCCTGTTATTAATGCAACTTTATTCATTTGCTTTTACCTCTTTTATCATCGCTTCTAAACTTGCTTGATCTTCTACACTATATACGTTTACATCACGTGAAATCTTACGCACAAATCCTTTTAATGTTGATCCTGGTCCAATTTCAATAAAGGTTGTTACACCTTGTGCAATCATGTATTCGATACTTTGTGTAAAATACACACTACTTTGGATTTGTTTTTCAAGAATATCAACTAAATCCGCTTGTTCTTCTTTTCCACTAATGTTATACACCACAGGTAGATTTGGACTGCCAAGTTCTACTTGTTGTAGTACACTACGAAGCTTGCTTCCTGCTTCTTTTAATAAACTGGAATGGAAGGCTCCACTCACTTGTAATGGAATGACACGACGTGCTCCTTTTTCAACTAAAGCTTCACTAGCCAACTCCATTGCTTTGGTTGTACCTGTAATTACGATTTGTCCAGGACAGTTATAATTTGCAATTTGGCATAACTCACCTTGTGCACTAATTTCATCACATACTTCTTGAATTAGTGTCGCATCTAAATTAAGTACAGCTGCCATACCTGTTGTACCTGCAGGTAATGCATTTGACATCAATTGTCCACGCTTACGGGTAATTGTAGCAGCATCTTGATAACTCATTGCACCTGCATAAGCTAACGCACTATACTCACCTAAGCTCAAACCAGCCACATAGTCAGGCGTAATCCCATAACTTGAAATGACACTTGCAATCGCTAAAGATGTCGTTAGAATCGCGCTCTGTGCGTATGCTGTATCATTCAACATATCAGCAGGTCCTTCAAAACATAATTTTTTCACATCATAATCTAGTTGCATTCCATCATATACTGATGCAGCCAATGCATACTGATCATATAGTTCTTTACCCATCCCTACTTTTTGGGCACCTTGACCGGCAAATAAGAATCCAATTTTCATATCTATTCCCCCAAAGCTTGTAACGTTTCTTGTTTTAATTCATCAATTAAAGCATCGACAGTTACAATTTCTTTTACTTTATGTGCATTACTACCAACAAAGACCAATCCATTGTCGATATTACCTTTTACACTTTGAATTAATGCTTCACTTATACAATATGGTGTATCTGAAGGATTACATGGTGTTAAACAATTCAAACAACTACGAATTGCAATATTCCCACGTTCCTTTTGTTTTTGCATAAATGAATTCATAATTCCACGACCTGGAAATCCTGTTGGACTTTGTACAATCTCAATATCACTTTCAGTACAGTCAACAACTGCTTGTTTGAAGTTGCTATGTGCATCGCATTCCTCTGTCGCAATAAAGCGTGTTCCCATTTGAACGCCATCTGCACCTAGTTTTAACATACTTGCAATATCATGCCCATCATAAATTCCACCTGCCATAAATACAGGTATTTTACGTTCATATTTCTCTTCGAAGATTTTCAATTCGCTTTTGACTTCGTGATAAATTGTTTCTAGTGACTCACAAGTGTCATTTACTAAATCGTCTTTTTTAAAGCCAAGATGACCACCCGCTTCACTACCTTCAATCACTACAAAATCAGGAGCGACTTGATGACGTTTATCCCAAATCTTACAAACAAGTTTTGCTGCTTTTCCACTTGAGACGATCGGTGCAAGTAAAATACTTGCATCATCAACCATGCTTGGTAAATCCAGTGGCAATCCTGCTCCTGAAATAATCGCATCTACTTTAGCCTTTACTGCTGCTTTTACATATTCAACATAGTTTTTACTGGCTGCCATAATATTGACACCAACCAAACCTTTTCCTAAAGCAATATCACGTGCTTTTTTTACTTCATCGATTAATGCTTGGCAATTACTTGCAAGATTCTCTGTACGAAAGTTTGGCAAACGATATCCTGGATGTGCTGCACTAATAACACCCATGCAGCCATTACTTGCAACTGCTCCAGCAAGATTTCCCAAGGATACTCCAACTCCCATACCACCTTGAATCAAAGGAAACGAGAATGTCTTATCTTTGATCGTTAGTTGTTGCATGATAATTCCTCTTGTTTACTTTGTAAGTTTTCAAGTTGAACTTTACTGTCACAAACAATTCCGTCCAATATTTCTTGAAGACTTTTTTCTTCTTTAATCATTCCAGCAATTTGGCCAATCATTACTGACCCCATTTGCATATCCCCATCAAATACAGCTTTACGAAGTGCACCAAGTGTAAGTTTTTCTAATTCTTCACGGTCCGCTGCTTCTGCTTCTAATTTTGTATATGTACGTGACATTTTATTTTTTAAGATACGTACGGGTGAGTTCATACTTCGCCCAGTAACAACTGTATCTGTATCTTTTGCCTTAATGACAGCTTTTTTATAGTTCTCGTGTACTGGACACTCATTAGCAACTAATAAGCATGTACCTACTTGAACTCCGACAGCCCCTAGTGCAAGTGCTGCATTAAATCCACGTCCATCAGCAATTCCTCCAGCTGCAATAACTGGAATACTCACAGCATCACAAACTTGTGGAACTAATGACATCGTTGTTTGTTCACCAACATGCCCTCCAGCTTCTCCACCTTCAACAATAAGTGCATCTGCGCCAGAGCGTTCCATACGAATTGCTAAAGCAACACTTGGCACAACTGGAAATACTTTTGCCCCACTAGCTTTTAACATTTCCATATACGGTCCTGGATTACCAGCACCAGTTGTAATTACTGCAACTTTTTCTTTGGCAATCATTTCCATTAACTCTTTCGTATATGGGTTCATCATCATAACATTGACCCCAAATGGTTTATCGGTTAATGATTTACATGTATGAATTGCATTACGTGCTTCTTCAACATTCATCGCTCCAGTTCCAATAATTCCAAGACCACCACAGTTACTTACTGCAGCAGCAAATTCTGCTGTTGCAATATTTGCCATCGCTCCTTGAATAATTGGATATTTAATATTTAACATTTTATGTAACATGTTTTTCTCCTTAGAATTCGATTAGACTTGCAGCACATGTAAATCCTGCACCAAAGCCAACCACTACTACTGTTTTACCTTCGCAAACAATTCCTTGTTCGATTGCTTCTGCTAAGGCAATTGGAATACTCCCACCTGAAGTATTTCCATATTTATGTAAATTGGTGAATACTTTAGCATCATCAATTTTCATTCGTTTTGTGACATTATTGATAATCCGTATATTGGCTTGATGTGGAATTAACACATCTATATCTTCAATACGCATATTTGCTTTTTCGAGAACAGCTTCTACTGCTTCTTGTAATGCTTTTACCGCAAAACGGAATACTTCACTTCCGTTTTGATACAAGTATCCAATCTCATGACTTCCATTTTTTAATAAGTCATGGGTTGGTAAGCCTGGACAAATCAGTTGTCCTTGCATATCACCTGTCGCATTTGCATAGTGGAACATTTGTTTATCACTTTCTTCTTGACTCATAACAACTGCACCAGCACCATCACCAAATAAAATACATGTATTACGATCTGTATAGTCAACAATTTTACTGTTTAGATCTACACCTACAACAAGTGCACATGTATACTCACTTAACATATAACTTGCAACTTGTAAGGCATATACAAATCCTGTACAGGCTGCACTTAGATCAAATGCCATCATCTTTACATCTTGTAAACCAAGCTTTCCTTGGATGACACACGCAGTTGATGGTGTGATATTGTCTGGCGTCATTGTTGCACAAATTAGTAAATCAATATCTTTTGGATCAATTTTGGCATTTTCAATTGCCATCTTTGCAGCTTTCGTTGCTAGATCACTTGTATTTTCATCCGTTGAAATACGACGCTCTTTGATTCCTGTTCTAGAAACAATCCATTCATCATTGGTATCTACAATCGTAGACATTGCATCATTATCAACTGTATGTGCACCTAGTGCATATCCACTTCCAAGTACCTTACGATTCTTCATATGCTTCACTTCCCATTCGACGATATTTTTCATATCGTTTTTCAATTAAATCTTTTGTCTTTAACTTTTGGAGTTGCTTTAGTTCATCACGAATATAGATATGCATGCTATTTGCAACTTCTTTTACATCTTTTTGCGCACCACCAAGTGGTTCTTTAATAATCGCATCGATAACTTTTTTACCTAATAAGTCATAAGATGTCAGTTTCATTTGTTTTGCCGCTTCTTTGGCAAGACTCGCATCTTTCCATAAAATTGAGGCAAAACCTTCAGGCGATAAGATTGAATACACTGCATTTTCTAGCATTGCCAACCGATCCGCTACACTTAATGCAAGTGCTCCTCCACTTCCACCTTCACCAATTACAATGGAAATAATAGGTACTTCCAAAGTTGAGAACACTTCTAAACATTTTGCGATTGCTTCTGCTTGTCCACGCTCTTCTGCTTCCTTGCCAGGAAAGGCTCCTGAGGTATCTACTAAATTGATAATTGGACGTTTAAACTTCTCTGCTTGTTTTGCAAGTCGTAACGCTTTTCGATATCCCTCTGGTGAACACATTCCAAAATTTCGTTCCAAATTTTCTTCTGTGTTTTTACCTTTGGCTTGGGCAAGTACAGTCACCGCTTTTCCTTCAAACGTGGCAAGACCTCCTATAAGAGCTTTGTCATCACGTACTCCACGATCCCCATGCAATTCCATAAAATCAGGAAACAACAAGGCAATATAGTCATGTGCTTTTGGACGCTCACTATGTCTAGCTAAATATACGCGGTCCCATGCCTCTAAGTTTTTATATGTCTCCTCTTGAATACGTAAAATTTGCGCATCAATTTCCGCATAGTAGCTTGGATCCATATTCTCTGCTTTTGCCTTTTCAGCTTCCAATGATTGGATTAAGATTTCACATTCTTTTAAATTCATTATGCGCTACCCTACATGGAATGAAAGTAGTTTATATAAGGTATCCTTTAGATCCTTACGTTCTACAATTGCATCCACAAATCCTTTCTCAAGTAGAAATTCACTACGTTGGAATTCTTTTGGTAATACTTCATTAATTGTTTTCTCAATAACTCGTCTACCAGCAAAGCCAATAAGTGCATTTGGTTCTGCTAGAATCATATCGCCTAACATCGCAAACGATGCACTTACACCACCAGTTGTCGGATTAGTAAGTAAACTAATATATAGTAAACCTGCTTGATTATGACGTTCAATAGCAGCACTTGTTTTTGCCATTTGCATCAATGAATCAATTCCTTCTTGCATACGTGCTCCACCACTTGTACATGATATAAGTAATGGTAGTTTTTTCTTAGTTGCATGTTCTATTGCACGAGTGATTTTTTCACCAACAACACTTCCCATACTTCCCATCATAAAATTACTATCCATGATTGCGACAACAAGTTTGATTCCATGAATCTTTCCAGTCCCACATATGACGGCTTCTTTTAAGCCGGTGGCACGTTTGTATTTGTCTAGTTTATCTGCGTATCCTTCAAAGGTTGAACCATCACTTGTTAGTAAAGCATCCATTTCACGAAAGCTATCCTGGTCCATGAGTTGTCGGATTCTTTCTCTTGCGCTTAACTTTAAGTGATGTCCACAACGTGGACATACATACAAATTCGAAACGAAATCTTCATATGGTAAACTTGCATTACACACTTCACAACTTTTTAAAATATCATCAGGAACTTCTTTTGGTTCTACTTGATGTACTACTTTATTTCGTGAACGATTGAAGATTGATAATCGTTCTTGTCTTTTCTTAAATAAATTCTCCATTTGCTACTAACTCCTTTATGTAGGATTCAGCAAAACCTGTATCGTATTTTCCTTCTACAAATTTTGGTGCATGCAATACTAAATAATGAAATTCAATATTGGTATGCACACCATCAATAATTAATTCACTTAATGCACTACGCATCTTTTTAATACATGCTAAACGCGTTGGTGCAAATGTGATCAACTTTAAAATCATTGAATCGTAGTACGGTGGAATTTCATATCCACAATATACAGCCGAATCGCTTCGCACCCCTTTACCTCCAGGAATGTGTAAGAAATTAATCTTTCCTGGACTTGGTGCAAAATCATGAGCGATATTTTCCGCATTGATACGACACTCTAAGGCATATCCTTGAGAAACAATATCTGCTTGTTTGTATTTGAGCACAATACCATCTGCAGAGCGAATTTGTTCCTTGATGATATCTACACCTGTAATCATTTCACTGATTGGGTGTTCAACCTGTACTCTTGTATTCATTTCCATAAAATAAAAATGATTGTTTTTATCTAATAAGAACTCAATGGTTCCTACTGAGTTATATCCCACATACTTTGCTGCACGCACTGCTGCATCTAGCATTTCTTGACGTGTGGTATCATCCAATATATGACAAGGAGCTTCCTCGATCATTTTCTGATTCCGTCTTTGGAATGAACAATCACGTTCAAACAAGTGAATGACATTTCCATGTTTATCAGCAAGTAGTTGGACTTCAATGTGTTTTGGATTTTCCAAGTATTTTTCCATATATACATCATCATCACCAAAACATGCCATCGCTTCTGCTTTAGCTGCTTTAAAGTTCGCAACATACGTATCTTCATCACGCACGATACGCATACCACGTCCTCCTCCACCACTACTAGCTTTGATAATGACAGGAAATCCCATACTTTTAGCAAGAGCTAAACCTTCTTGTGCATCTGCTAAGATTTGTTTACTTCCGGGAATTACTGGAACGTTTGCTTCCATCATCATTTGACGAGCTTTACTTTTATTCCCCATCTTTTCAATGATTTCTGGATCTGGCCCAACAAAAATCAGACCACAACTTTGTACAAGTCTAGCAAACTTTGGATTCTCACTAAGAAATCCAAATCCTGGATGAATGGCATCACAACCTGTACTACATGCAGCTTGAATGATGTTATTCATATCTAAATAGGATTCATTCACACGTGGTCCACCAATACAAATGGCTTCATCAGCTAGTTGAGTATGAAGTGCATCCTTATCTGCTGTTGAATATAAAGCAACACTTTGAATTCCCATCTCTTTACACGCACGAATGATGCGAACTGCAATTTCACCACGGTTCGCAATACATAGTTTCTGTATCATATGACACCTAATCGATGATCATTAGCACATCATCAAATTGCACCATATCACCATTGTTTTTAGCAATCCATGCAACGCGTCCTGCTTGTGGTGCTTTAATTTCATTTAGCACTTTCATCGCTTCAATAATACAAAGTGTATCTCCAGCTTTCACTTGACTTCCCACCTCAACAAATGGTGCATCATTCTCTGAAGGTGCTGCGTAATATGTACCAACAAGTGGGCTTTTAATATCAGTCCCAGTTACTTGGTTTGTGCTTTCTTCAGTTACACTCGCTACAGGTGCACTCACGCTTACAGGTGCAGGTGTACTTATATACTCCACACTAGCTCCTGGTTTTTCCATTGCGATTTTTATATCATCAACTTCCAATTCCATCTTTGCTAGTGAACTATCTTCAAATAAAGCAATAATAGCTTTGATTTTACTTGTATCCATATCCTATATCTCCTTTAAAAAAAAGCTAAGAAATCTTAGCTTCTACTTATTTCTTTGCGTTAACAATATCGATGATATCTTGAACTGTTTCTAATTTAGCTAGTTCTTCATCTTCGATGCGTACATCGAATTCTGTTTCTAATTCAAGTGCTAATTCAACTGCACTTAGTGAATCGATTCCTAAATCATCTTTTAAGTTTGCTTCAGGCTTTACGTCGTCCGCATCAACGTTAATTGCCTCAACTAATACTCTTTTTACATCTTCTAACATATGTTTATGCCTCCTTTTAAATAAACCTTTGAAACTCAAAGTTGTTTTTATTATACATACTTGGATAGTCAAAGTAAATAGGTTTTATAAAAAAGTTTCGACAATCAAAGCATTATCCTTTATTTATCGAATACATTAGTTTTTCGTAATTTATTTGAAAACGGTATCATCCATAAAATGAAAAAAAGAGGCATTAGCCTCCATAAGATTTTATAATTTATTTGTATATGCATTTTTGTATTTCTTTACTAAAAGAATCAAAGATACTAATGCTCCCGCAAAAATCCACATAAAGCCACTCATGTGCGTAATGTCACCTGTTGCAGGTCCTTTTTCTTGTACATTTGGTTTATTTGTTGTAACTGCATCATTTGATGGTTTCACAGTAGAATCAACATTGGTATTTGGTTCATTTTGATTTGAATCAATATTGTCTGTTTGATCATTTTGTTTTAACTGATTACCCTTAATTGTATATTCTTTATATAGTTGCAATCTAAATCCAGACTCATCTGGTGTTTCAAGCGGAGCAAATTCCCATACGTAGGTAAGATCTTCTACTACATTGTAAGCACGTATCTTTGTAATTAAATCTTCAAAATTTTCTGACTCCAACGAAATTTGACCAAATGTTTTCAAGTAAGGTTTAATCATTGCATCCATTTCTTGATAATTATTAGCTTGCAAAAAGTATTCAAAACCAAATCCAGGAATATTTTCATGACCAATAATTGCATCATTGACTTCATCAAAAACAACTCGTTTCGTGATATTCGTTTGAATTGTTTCATGAATATCTAAATACGTATTTTCAAAATCCACTTCTGTAACCCACGCAGGAGTATCCCAATATACCCCTCCTCTAAACTCAGTTTCAGATGAAGCAGCTCCTCCACCAGTATATGTCATTTTGTATTTTGAATTCTCTGTTAAATCATTGTTAAAACTAAGCGGATAGAAATAAATGTAACTCTGTAAATCTTGTTGTACTGGTATTGTACTTTCCAATAAATTTTCTAAGGCATCATCTGTTTCCATTAATACATACCCTTTTGCTGTGACTTTCTTAACAACTGCATTGTAACAAGTTGTTAAGCTTTTTTTATCTTGTTCATTCAAATATACTTCTTGTGCATCCACTTCTCCAGTTGTCGTAATCCCAATCGAGCAACTCACTGGTTCAGTTTCTACATCCAATCCAGGATAAAATGTCGATGTTAATGTATATGTATACACATCACCTTGCTTTTCAATTCCAGTGTTCATGTTTGCAAATACACCTGAAAATGTCAGTGCTGAAATCAATACTGAAGAAAAAAACTTATTCATATTTAAATTCCCCCTTTATATACTTCTATATGTTTTCTTAATTGGAAACTATCCAATTGAGACATAACCCCTATTTATAAATTTATATCGCTTTCAAACAACGGACTTCACTCAAGGAGTAAAGAAAAAATGACGTTTTTCCAGGATGTTTACATTGGTAAACCAGAGCGCGAAGCCCGTTTGTAGGAAGCATGGATGTTTATTTGTTGCTTTACTGTTGTTAATAAGGAAAGAAATATCGTCAAAGATTGTACGTTTATTATGGATCGATACTGGCAGCATAGTAGTTATGCAAAACAATCAAGGACTTTGTGCAATCAAATAAACTATAGGAAAGGTATTATCGACCCTATATATACCTTATCAATTCTCAAATCATTTGTCTTTCCTTCAAACTTATTTTTTTATTTCAAGTCCGTTTGTGACATTTATCATTCTTTCTACGACAATGAAAAACATTAGATTTTGTAAATACATTGCTATCCCAACTGATATTGTCTATGATATAAGTATGAAAAAAATCTTATTTGTCTACAATCCTGTTGCCGGAAAAGGTAACATTAAAAATAAATTAAGTAAAATTATTGAAGCATTCTCATCTGATGAAAACACATTGATTACCTATGCCACAAAAGCAAACAATGATGCATATCACCACATTGTTCAATTCGGTCAACAGTTTGATCGCATTATTTGTAGTGGAGGCGATGGAACCTTAAATGAGACAATCAATGCATGTATGGAAATTGCATATAAAGGAAAACTTGGCTACATTCCTACAGGAACCGTAAACGACTTTTCTAAATCAATCAAAATGGAAACCAATCTTGATCGCTTATTGGATAACTTCAATACTGAAATTCATTTCCAAAGCATTGATGTAGGAAAACTTAATGAACGTTATTTTGTATATGTTGCAGCGTTTGGTAGTGTAAGTGAAGTTAGTTATTCAACCCCGCAAAATACAAAAAATAGTATTGGTAAGGTAGCCTATATATTAGAAGGCTTAAAGAAACTTACACGACAAGATAAAATCCATATGCGTATTGAATATGATGATGGCATCATTGAGGATGATTTTTGCTTAGGATTGATTACCAATTCTTTGTTTATTGGCGGAATGAACTTTTTTAAAGAAGATGAAATATCACTTGATGATGGATACTTTGAATGTATCTTTATTAAATATCCAAAAGGTCCAATTACACTGAATCAAACCTTGTTTGATATAACAACTAGAAACTTTGAGAATACAGATAAAATGTATGCCTTTAAAACGAAAACATTACGTATCACTTCAAAAAAGAAAGTCAAATGGACAGTTGATGGAGAATATGGTGGAACCTATAAAGATGCAACAATCACCAACTATCAAAAAGCAATCACAATATTAAAATAAGTATCAGACGGTACTTATTTTTGTTTATATTCATATACACATAAATCGCATCGTGAACGATATCGTAGCAAATTCGTAAACTTACTGTTTGTAATCAGCTTGGCCGTTTGATGCGTTTGCAGTAATTTTATCAGTTACTTTTCTTCTGTGAATTTTAGACCATACATCACTTCGAATGAAGAAATAAGTTCATAAATTATCGGTAATGCTTCATGTATATATTCCATATCAGCTAGACAACTTGCATGCTAATGCAAAAAAGCGCAAACAAGTACTTCACATCTTGATCGCGCTTTTCGCATATACTCCCTCTATCATATGTTTTGCATGTCTAAGCCAGTTGTTTCACGGCTTTATGACCTTACCTTTAGGAGTTTAGATAAACTTTGCTGTCATAACATACACTGAGTAATTTGGTTATTCTATTTTATCACACGTATAATTATTTGCTTTTAGACCTTTCACCAAATCATTTACTTCTTTGAAATCGTTCAAACCCAGATCTGTCATGTCTGACTCAGAAACTTTTGAAGTATCTACTTCAACTTTGACAAAAAGTTTTTTTGCTTTTTTATCAACTGAAATATCAAACGTTAAACCTTCTTGTTTTTTGTTTGGATTTACATATTTATCCTTGTACAGTTCTTCAAGTTCTTTTACATCGTAGTCTTCAAAAAGGTAGTCCGCTAACGCTGCTTCTTGACTTACAATAAGTGATTTTACTTTTTTATCACTGTCATATGTTACATCGACCTTTTCTACGACACCTGAATCTCCTGAATCGAATGTACAAGTTACACTCTTGTCTTTCGAACTACTTCCGCATGCTGCCAATAACATGATCATGCAAAACAATGTTAATTTCTTTTTCATCTCTATCCTCCTATGTATCTTTTTATGGTAAGTAAAGGAATATCGAAGATACTCCTCTACTTGTGTAAGTTATTACTCTTCCTCTTTTTTACGTTTTACAAGAACTAATACACCTAGCAATGAAATCATTCCAAGTCCAACTAAACCTGCAGTACTTGTTGTATCACCAGTACTTGGGTTTGATGTCGTTGGTGTTTCACTTGGTATAGCAATACTTGGTAATTCTTCAGGAAGTACAGTTACCTTAATCAAAGTTGCATATTCAATTCCTAAATGGTCGACTTTTAATTTCATGTCGTATACTCCACCTTCGGTTGGACTTGCATTTACGGTTTTTAAGTGAGGTTCATGTACTTCAATTGCTGCTACTGTCGGGTATTCATCTTTATTCGATGCATTTACCACAATATCAGCTCCTGACAATTCAACTGAGCGTTCTTTTGTTAATCCAGCAGCGTCTTTATATGGAATCGTAAAGTCGTTTGCATGAATTGTCATATCCACCTTCACAACATTTACAGAAATTGTAACTTTGATTGATGGATCTTGCACAACTCTGAATGTCGCTGTGTATGTACCAAGCTTACCTTCAATATTGTGATCTTCAACTTCAACTGCAACAAGTGCAAGATCTCTTAGTCTCCAACCTTCAGCATCTGCTAGTAGGATTAATTGATCGTTAGTAATAGTTGAAGCCACTTGTGTATCAATAGTAATGTTGTTTGCTCCAATTGCATAATTGTCTTCTGTTGTAATCACATCTTTATCAACTACTTTAATTGCAATTGTTGCTTTTGTTGCTGGTTCCTCTGCTACATAGAATGTTGCAGTATAGTTTCCTGCTTCCGCTTTGAAGTTCGTTACATCTAGTAATACAGTACCTTGGCTCATGTCCTTGCGGTTATAAGCTTCTGCTTTCGCTAATGTAACAAGTTCTTCATGATTTGTAATTGTTTTTGCTTGTTCTACGTTCATCACTAAGTTATTTGCAGCGATGGTATACGTATCACCATGTTCGATTACATCTATGTCTAGAACTTTTATTGCGATAGTTACTTTTGTTGCTGGTTCTTCTTCTACACTGAATGTTGCTATATAATCACCTGCAGATTTATTGAAGTTTGTACTATCTAGTTTCACTGTTCCAGCACTCATATCCTTGCGGTTATAAGCCTCGGCTTTTGCTAATCCAATAAGTTCACTGTTTTCAACAATTAGGTTTGCTTCATCCAATGTTAATACAAGATTGTTTGCAGCGATTGTATACTTGTCACCATGTTCAATTACGTCTTTATCAAGAACCTTAATTGAAATCGTTGCTTTCGTTGCAGGTTCCTCTTTTACATAGAACGTAGCTGTGTAGTCACCTTTCGCTTTTTTGAATGATGTGCTTTCTAACAATACAGTTCCTGGAGTCATGTCCTTGCGGTTGTACGCTTCAGCATCTGATAAAACAATAAGTTCATCATTCGATGTTAACGCATTTGCTTCATTCAATGTTAATACAAGATTGTTTGCAGCAATTGTATACTTGTCACCATGTTCGATTACATCTTTATCCATAACCTTAATAGCGATTGTTACTTTCGTTGCAGGTTCCTCTACAACACTAAATGTTGCTACGTAGTCACCTTTTGCCTTTTCAAACGTTGTACTATCTAACGTAACTGTTCCAGCACTCATATCTTTACGTTCGAATGCTTGAGCATGTGCTAAGTCAATTAGTTCATCGTTATCAGTAAGCAAGTTTGCTTCATCTAAAGTCATCAAGATGTTATCTGCACTGATTGTATATTTATCTCCGTGCTCAATAATATCATTCTTAACAACTTTAATTCTAGCTGTTACTTTCGTATCTTTTTCTTCATCAACATAGAATGTTGCTGTGTAATCGTTAACTTCAGCTTTAAAGTCTGTAGACTCAAGTTTTACTGTTCCTTCAGTCAAGTCTTTCAACTTCCATGCTTTTACATTCATCAAGTCAACCAATTGGTTGTTGTCAGTAATTGTTTTTGCTTCATCCAATGTCATCACGATGTTGCTAGCTACGATTGTGTACTTGTCTCCATGTTCAATCACATTACCTTCAACAACTTTTGCAATTGCTGTTACTTGATCTGATGGATCAGTTGCATCATCAACCTTAATCTTAACTTCATATTCGTCTGGTTCAGCTTTATAACCACCATTGTCTGCCACAACAATCCTGTCTGCATCAATTGGTTGTCCAGTTGCTTTATCCCAAGCTTTTGCTTCTGTTAAGTCTAAGATTTGTGCGTCTGTTCCATCTACATCATCTTCTAAGATAACGAAGTTGTGTGCATCGTAGATATAGTTTTCTCCAACATATAAGCCTACAGCTACAACACGGTTTTTGCTAACTGTGTTGCCATCGCTGTCAGTAACACTGTATGTTACAACATAGACACCTTTCTTACTTGTGTCAACAGTTCCAATTGAGATTACTTTTTCTGTAATATCTTTGTCTTCGTCATCCCAAGCACTGATACCATGTTTGTAGTTATACGTATCACCAATTTCAAGTTCCATAAACGCTGGATCTACTGTAAGGATTGGTTCCTTACCTGTCTCTACAGTTACACTTACTTTTACAGTTGTTTCTGGGTGATCTTTCAATGCATAAATTACATAATAGTCATTGCCATTTACATCTGTACCAATATTCTTTTCAAGAACGATAACTTCTTCATCGCTGAAGTCTTTTACGTTCCAACCTTCAGCATCTGCCCACTTGATTAAATCAGCATCTGTTGGATCATCTGCTTTACCTCGAGTAATCGTAAAGTCATTTGCTCCAATTGCGTAATCATCATTGTTTGTTAATTCATCTTTATCAACAACTTTGATTGTGATTGTTACTTTTGTTGCTGGTTCTTCTTCTACATGGAATGTTGCTGTGTAGTCTTTTGCCATTACAGAAGCTGCTACGAAATCTGTGCTTTCCAGTTTTACTGTTCCTGCACTCATATCTTTACGGCTAATTGCCACTGCTTTAGCTAAACCAACTAACTCATCATTACTACTTATTTCTTTTGCTTGTTTTACATTCATGATGATGTTATTTGCACCAATCGTGTATGTATCACCATGCTCAACGATATGTCTGTCGATAACTTTGATTTGTACGGTTACTTTCGTTGCTGGTTCTTCTTCTACACTGAATGTTGCTGTGTAGTCGTTTACCTTTGCTTCGAATGTTGTACTTTCTAACTTAACTGTTCCAGCACTCATATCTTTACGTTTGAATGCTTCAGCTTTTGCTAAATCGACTAATTTATTGTTGTCAGTAACTAGTTTTGCTTCATCTAATGACATGATGATATTATTCGCAGCAATCGTATATTTATCTCCATGTTCAATGACGTCTTTATCAACGACTTTGATTTTGACTGTGACTTTCGTTGCTCTTTGCTCATCAACATTAAATGTTGCTGTATAATTACCTTTTTCTTTCTTGAAATCTGTTACTTCAAGGTTTACTTTACTTTCAGATAAATCTTGAATCATCCAAGCTTTTGCTTTTGCTAAACCAACAAGTTCATCGTTTGATGTCATTACTTTAGCTTGATCTACTGTCATGACGATATTGCTTGCTACAATTGTGTAAGCACCATCTCCACGTTCAATAACGTCTCCTTCAACAACTTTTGCTGTTGCTTCAACTTCATCCGATGGGTCTGTTGCATCATCAACTTTAATTTTCACAACATAATCGTCTGGCTGTGAACTGTAACCACCGTTGTCTGACACAATAATCTTGTCAGCATCTACAGGTTTTCCAGTTTCTTTATCCCATGCTTTTGCATCAGTTAAATCTAAAATTTGCTCATCTGATCCATCTACATCATCTTCTAGAATGACAAAATTGTTTGCATCATAGATGTAGTCTTCGCCAACATATAAGCCAACCGCTACAACACGATCTTTTTCGACCGTATTATGATCACTATCTGTAACGCTGTAAGTCACAACATAAACACCTTTTTTGCTTGTGTCGACAGTTCCGAAAGAAACTACTTTATCAGTAAGATCCTTATCTTCTTCATCCCAAGCACTAACTCCATATTTGTAGTCATATGTGTCATTAATTTGTAGTGACATTACTGGTGGGTCAACTATTAATTCTGGTTCATCACCTTTAGAAATAGTTACTTTGACAGTGACTTTTGTATCAGGGTCATTTTTCAATTGGAATGTAACGTAGTATTCATCAGAAGAGATGTCTGTTCCAATGTTTTTCTTCGCTACTTCTACTTCTTCATCACTAAAGTCTTTCACATTCCAACCCTGCGCATCCGCCCATTTAATTAAATCAGCATTTGTGTGGTTTTCAGCTTTACTTCTTGTAATAACGAAGTCATTTGCACCAATTGCGTAATCATCAGTTGTTGTCAATTCATCTTTATCAACAACTTTAATTTTTACTGTAACTTTCGTTGCTTGTTCTTCTTCTACACTGAATGTTGCTGTGTAATCTTTTGCTGTTACCGTCAAGGCATCAAAGTCTGTGCTATCTAATTTTACAGTTCCAGCACTCATGTCTTTGCGGTTTATAGCTACTGCTTTTGTTAAGTTAATGAAATCGTTGTTATCTACAATCTTAGCTGCATCTTCAAGTTTTATAATGATATTATTAGCTGCGATTGTGTATGTATCTCCATGTTCTATCACATGACGATCAATAACTTTAATTGTAATTGTTGCTTTCGTTGCTGGTTCTTCTTTTACTCTGAACGTTGCTGTGTAGTCTTTTTCTACTGTTGCTGTTCGTTCAAAGTCTGTACTTTCTAGTTCTACTGTTCCAGCACTCATGTCTTTGCGGTTTACTGCTACTGCTTTTGCCAAACCTATAAGTTCATCATTGTTTGCCATTGCATTTGCTTGCGCCACATTCATCACGATGTTGTTTGCACCAATTGTGTACGTATCTCCATGTTCTATCACATGTCGATCAATAACTTTAATTTGTACTGTTACTTTCGTTGCTGGTTCTTCTTCTACACTAAATGTTGCTGTGTAGTCGTTTACCTTCGCTTCGAATGTTGTACTTTCTAACTTAACTGTTCCTTCAGTTAAATCTGCTACTTTCCATGCTTTCGCTTTGGCTATGCCTACCAATTGGTTGTTGTCAGTAATTGCTTTTGCTTCATCTAATGTCATCACGATGTTGCTAGCTACGATTGTGTAGTTATCACCACGTTCAATGACATCACCTTCTACTACCTTCGCAATTGCTGCTACTTCATCTGCTGCATCCGTTGCCGCTTTTGCTTTAACTACTACACGGTACTCATCAACTACTGCTTTGTATCCGCCGTTGTCTTTTACCATTAAATCCGTTTGATTTAATTTTTGTCCTGTTGCTTTTAACCATGCTGTTGCTTCTGTGTTGTCTAAGATTTCCTTATCCGTTCCAGTTACATCATCTTTTAAAATCACATAGTTATGGATGTCATAGATGTAGTCTTTTCCTACATACAATCCAACTGCTACGATACGCTTCTTGTTTGCTGTATTTCCATCATTATCCGTTACACTGTATTCGATGACGTATACGCCTTTCTTACTTGTGTCTACACTTCCTGTTGAAATTACTTTGCCGGTAAGATCTCCGTCTTCGCTATCCCATGCACTTACTCCTTGCTTGTAGTCAAATGCTGCATCTATCTCTATTGACATAAATTCTGGGTCAACTGTTAATTCTGGTGCTTCTCCATTTGTGACTGTAACTTTTACTTTTACTGTCTTTTCTGGGTGGTTCACCAATTGATAAATAACGTAGTAGTCTTGTGATGTCACATCTGTTCCAATTGATTTTTCTTTCACTTTTACTGGTTCGTTACTTAAGTCTTTTACTTTCCATCCTTCTGCTGCTCCCCACTCAATTAAGTTTTCTTCTGTGTGGTTTTCTGCTTTGGATTTCGTAATTGTAAAGTTATTCGCTCCAATTGCATAGTGATCTTCTGATGTGATTTCATCTTTCTTCACTACTTTTATTGTAATTGTTGCTTTCGTTGCTGGTTCTTCTTTTACTCTGAACGTTGCTGTGTAGTCTTTTTCTACTGTTGCTGTTCGTTCAAAGTCTGTACTTTCTAGTTCTACTGTTCCAGCACTCATGTCTTTGCGGTTTACTGCTACTGCTTTTGCCAAACCTATAAGTTCATCATTGTTTGCCATTGCATTTGCTTGTGCCACATTCATCACGATGTTGTTTGCACCAATTGTGTACGTATCTCCATGTTCTATCACATGTCGATCAATAACTTTAATTTGTACTGTTACTTTCGTTGCTGGTTCTTCTTCTACACTAAATGTTGCTGTGTAGTCGTTTACCTTCGCTTCGAATGTTGTACTTTCTAACTTAACTGTTCCAACACTCATATCTTTACGTTTGAATGCTTCAGCTTTTGCTAGATTGATTAATTCGTTATGATTTTTGATTGTTTTGGCTTCATCAAGTGTCATTACGATGTTGTTTGCACCAATCGTGTACTTGTCACCATGTTCGATAATGTCTTTATCGATTACTTTAATTTGTACTGTTACTTTCGTTGCTGGTTCTTCTTCTACACTGAACGTTGCTGTGTAGTCGTTTACCTTTGCTTCGAATGTTGTACTTTCTAACTTAACTGTTCCAGCACTCATATCTTTACGTTTGAATGCTTCAGCTTTTGCTAGATTGATTAATTCGTTATGATTCTTGATTGCTTTTGCTTCATCAAGTGTCATTACGATGTTATTTGCACCAATCGTGTACTTATCACCGTGTTCGATGACATCTTTATCAATAACCTTAATTTTAATCGTTACCTTCGTAGCTTTATCTTCATTTACTTGGAACGTTGCTGTATAGTCTTTTGCCGTCGCACTTGCTGCTGTAAAGTTTGTACTTTCTAGTACAACAGTTGCTTCACTTAGATCACTAAGTTTCCATGCTTTTGCTTTTGCTAAACCAACAAGTTCATCATTGTTTGCAATTGCTTTTGCTTGATCCAATGTTAAGACGATATTATTTGCTACGATTGTATATTTGTCGCCTTCTTCAATTACATCGTTGTCAACAACTTTTGCAATTGCTGATACTTCATCTGCTGGATCTGTAGCTGCTTTTGCCTTAATAATAACAGTATAATCGTTTACTTCAGCTTTATATCCACCGTTTTCTTTAACCATTAAGTCGCTTTGCGCTAGTTCAAGACCTGTAGCAATTGACCATGCACGAGCTTCTGTTTTATTTAAGATTTCTGCATTCGTTCCTTTTACATCATCTTTTAGAATAACGTAGTTGTGTACATCGTATGCATACTCTTTCCCAACATGTAGTCCAACAGCAACAATTCTACGTTTTGTAACCGTATTGAAATCACTGTCTGTAACACTATATTCAAGAATGTACATTCCTTTTTTACTTGTGTTTACAATACCTGTATAAAGTACTTTATTAGTAAGATCACCATCTTCAGCATCGCTTGCCGATACCCCATGCATATACTCGAAACTTCCATTTAATGGAATTGAGATAAATGCTGGTTCTACATTAAGTAAAGGAACTTGTCCTTTTGTTACATTTACATTCACTGTAGCTTTTACAGTTGGAGCCGCATCAATTTTAAATGTTGCTTTATATAAGTCAACTTCGTCTTTCACGTTATGTGAATCTAGTGAAACTGCTGTTTCTTGACGCGTTTGACGAATCCATCCAATTGCTCCAGTTAACTCTTTTAATTTTGTTTTTGCATATGCTGGATCATCTTGAATTTTCTTCGCTTCACCACGTGTAATCTCAATGTGGTTTGCTGCGATGATGTATTCATCGGTTGGAATGACAACATCATAAGGAAGAACTTCAAACGTTACTTTCTTAGTAACTCCTTCATCTCCATCAATACAGAAGGTTACAGTATAGATTCCTTCTTCTGCTTTGAATCCACCATTGTCTTTTACTTTGACAGGTACAGATGAGCTATCTGATGTCTTAATACCCTTTGCATTTGCTAAACGAATATAATCACTGTCGTTTAATACAAGTTTTGCTGCATCGTAACCAAGAATGACATCATTTGCTGTAATTCTATATAATTCAGCTTTCACCACAATCTTAGTTGCTTGTGGGAATATTGCATCATGGTACTTTGTCGCACTTGCTGGGTTGATATTACCATTTGCATCTTCTAAGAAGATTTGAACATTGTCATTTGCCTTTAATGTAACATTTGACGGGAAAGTATATTTCCATGTTCCATCTGCATTAATCACACCTTCATTTGATAATTTTGTTCCATTTAAAGTTACAGCTAAACGAACTGGAGGGTCATCATTATGAACTCCATCAAGTTGCCATGTTCCTTCAATGTAGTTACCGTTTGCATATAGTGTGTTATTTACCTTGACTGGTAACGGAGGTGTTTTATCAATGGTTGTCACCACACCCGTTGTAATGTCTGTAGGTAATGACTCATGCGTTCGTCCAGAATCTGGATCTTCAGTTCCTCTCCATGCACGTAATACTTTATACGTTGTTCCTGTTTGGATAAAGTGTCCAACATCAAACACGAAAATACCACCGCGTGCTGGTTCACCATAAATAGAAACTCCATTATGTCCATCACCCATCCCCACAGAGCGAGCAACTACTTCACGCGATGTTCCATCAGGAAGCGTTTCTAATAAGGTTACATATACTTCGTCAGTCCAAGCATCACGGATTCCCCAGTCGATACCTTCTGGTACTCCAGCATGTCCATAAACGTATTTGTCTGCGTTAGTTGGTACACGTAATTCATCAATAATTGGGCTTGCGTTATTTCCACTGATTCGACTATAAGCTTTCATTCCCAGTGACCCAAACGTTTGTGTATTGAATTCAGCTGGATAGTTTGTTGAAAGGATCTTAGTAAAATCTGCGTTATTTAATTTAAAGTCTAGCACTGTCCAACTGCGATACGGATTACCATGAATACTTGATGTTTTTTTCCAAACTGCTAAATCAGAGTTTGTTGATGTATATGTTGATTGATCATTTACATCAAAGACCAAACCACCAGATTTACCATTTGGATCATCATCGTATCTTGTATTCGCAAAATCATAGTACAATGGATTGTCATTGACAAATACCACTTTACGTACGTTGAAAATTGCATGATCTTCGTTTTTTGTACGACCCCGTGCTATGAATGTTGCACGATCGGCTAGTGTAATTTGTGCCTCACCTTTACCATCAATATCAACTGCTGCTCCATAATCAGAAACGATTTCGATTGCTGAACCATAACCTGATACATCAAAGATTTGTCCCGAAGAACCACCAGACTTATATTGGATTCCTTGGTTTCTTCCGTTTCCTCCAGGATCTTTTGGTGATTGACTACCTTTATTGTATACTTTAATTTTCCCACCAGAGCGCACATGAAACTCATTGCTTTTTCCATAGAAACGCATCGCTGGAGCTTCTGATTTCGTTCCAACTTTACGAATATTAACTTCAGCTTGATCCGATACATCAAAACGTTGATATCCTACCAAACGTAAACGGAAGGCTGCTCCATATGTATCACTACCACCAAGCGTTTTAATATTCATCTTTGTGCCTTTTCCGCTAACTCTGAATTCTCCACCTTCAATTTGTGAAATAACACCAGGAAAGGCTTCTGTTCCATCACCTTTACTATCTACATCCAATATTGCCCCATCGGAAATCGCAACATACGATTCGCGAATAGGCTCACTGGAGGCATCGTCTGTTTCTGCATCATCACCAGATGCCGCAGTTCCAGCAAATGATAAAACGGCATTTGAGTTCCCAACACCCATACCATTTGATGAAGCTTTCACTTCTGTACCAGCACCTGTAATATCTACATGGATACGGTTCCCTTGTCCTTGTTTTCCTAACCAAATAGTAGCTTCTTCTTTCGAGTGAAGCGTCACTTTTGATTTTTTGTCAATTCGCATGGTAATCATCGATTGCGCATTATATGGACGAGCGTTGAAAATTACACGTCTTGCGGTAATATTCACATTTGCTTCATCAGTAATTGTAAAGTCTTTAGCGACTATAAGTCCTGATGTGGAATTACTCCCCGTTTCATGCACATTACTTGTTGAATGCCATTCGATATTTCCAGATAATGTAATCGCACTTCCTGTCGCTTTGAAAATACTTTTTGTCGTTGTTGTACCCTCGTGTGTAAGGTCTTTGATTGCGACATTCCAGTTTGTCGATGTAGCACTATTTCCTGAGTCTGAAGCACTGTTGTCCGCATGACGAACTAAGTATTCACAACCCAAATTGTCTATTTTGATTCCTACTAAACCTAAGTTTGTTAAATTGGAAACACGACTAAGAATAAATGCACTATCATCATCTGATTGAAAGTCAATCGTATTGCCATTACCATTAATGACAAGATTGCGGCTTATCTCTGGCAAGTCATTGTTCTTATTACCAGTTCTTGTGATTTTACCTGTTAAGTTAATCACACTAACATTTGTATCTCTCATCGCTGAACTTAGTTGATCCCAACTACTTACATCAACGCTTGATGCAAATGTACCGATTTGACTTTGCACATCTTGTTTCTGGGCTTCCTCTTCGATGCCCTCTTCTTCTTTTGTTTCCTCTTCCGTTTCTTTTTCTTCTTCTATAAGCTCGTCTTCATCCCGCAGTTCTTCTTCTGCCGGATTCATTTCGTCACTTACTTCATCTGCGTCAGCAACTAAAACTACATCACTAACTAACGAAGAAATTCCTAACGAAACAAACGTTAATAGAAAACATAATATCACAATGAATAATGTTTTCTGTCGTTCCCAGAAACTTTTTCTTTTTCTCATACAATTCTCTCCTTTCATAAGTTTTCAATACTTAAATCACACACTTGAAAACATATTTAATTTACGACAGTAGTTAGATGTTCTTCTTAAAAATCGGGTTCACTTTCGGCAAAACTTTTGAACTTTTTTTGCCAAAAGCTAAATGTCCCTAAACATAAAGCAAATAACAATATAATTTTCATACCCAATATATTGGTTGAATCACCAGCTGCAACTGTTGCCATATTTCCATGGTTCTCACTTGGCTGTCTTTGAGTTTTATCATCTACTGCTTGTAAATCGAGCGCTTTGTTTACTGTTACATGTACGGCAATTTTTTGTTGGTGTGAATGCCCTATTTCATCCACAACAGATGCCGTAAATGCTAACTTGAAGATTCCCCCTTCCTTTCCTACCTTTTGAATGGTAGCTAATTGATTTGCATTTGCTTCAATGCTTGCTGCAACAATTTCATTACGATCAATATCGCAAACCTCAACTTTTGCAAATTGAATGGCTTGTGATTGTTGCAATTGCTTTGCCTCATCATATGTAAGTTCAAAGTCATGACCATTTAAAACGAAATTACCATATTCATCAAAGATGGATGTACTTTCTCCAAGAATTGTTACATTGATTTTTTTGCTGACTTCCACATGGTCAAGTTTGACTGTGTAAAGCAGTTCATACATTCCTCCTTGTTTTGAAACATTTTTAATAGTTTGCCACTGTGCTTCATGAACGGTTGTTGCTTGATTGACACCAAGAAACTCATGAATTTCACCCTGGCTATTTCGATCCATCAAAAAGGCATGAACATTGGCATCCGAAATAATGTCTTGTTTGGTTAAACTTTGTACTTGATCAAAAGTGTATATTAGATCATCCGCCCCAATAATGGCATTTGCTAGTTGATCCATGACACTATGCTTGTTGTTAATCAATACTTGCACTTCTTTTGTACAAGTTTTTCCATCTTGATTTTGAACTTGATAAGCAAGTGTATAAATACCAATGTCACTAAATTCTGGGTTTCCGTTTACTACGGTATAGGTAATTTGTTCATCGCTTAGTTTGCGCTGGATAGGTGCAAGACCAGGCGTATCATTAGCTTCTAACCAAGTCGCTTCAATACGATGTTTTAAACTATAATCAATGTTAGGATTACCCAATTCATAACGTTGAAATGGTGCTTGTATTTCTGGTAAACCATGAACTTTCACGACTCGCGTAAACTCTGTTACATAACCTTTTTGGTCCTCAACTTTGTAAGTCACTTCATAGGTTCCTACTTTGTTGGGATTTACATTACTTTGTACAACTTCAACTTTGTCGAGTAGATTTTGTTGTTGTTCATCATAGACTTGAATTCCTTGTAATGGATCAAAAGAATCACCAACATACATATCCAATGCATTTGCTTCAAATACAGGACCATCCCACCACAGGATTGGTTGTTCAATTGTCCCTATAAACCAAAACGTATCGATGATGTGATAATTAATGCTGTAGCTGTATGACATCTGACTTGAATCTAACGTGAGTTCAATCTCAGTTACATCCTGTTGCTCAATTTGCATCGGCACAATCGTTCCACTTGGATCCTTTACAAGTGATTTGATCGTCACTTTTCCTGTTTTTTTATCACCAATTACATATTCGGGATTGGTATATCGTTGTCCCTCGTTGTTAGTTGGATCTAAATATGGTTCAGCATCCGAATAGTAACGTGCATAAATGGCAGCCTTCATATCTCCCAGTGGAGAAAAGTCGACAATTTGGTTATTGTTTAACCAAACTTGTGGCCGACTACCCGACATTTGAATATTTGCTAGTGGAGAAACATCGCTAATCTTATTGTTTCCCAGTCCCAAATAACTGATTTTTGTCAGTCCTGAAAGTGGACGAACATCACTGATGTTATTGAAGTCTAAAGTTAGACGCTTCAAATCAGGAAAATTTGCTAAATGTTCAATGTTTTCCAATTTATTATTTTGTAGATGTAAGGCATATCTTGTTAGACCACCAGTTACTGGAAGTGTTTGTAAATGTGTATCTGTAATCCCATTATTGTTAAGCATCAATTGCTCATCAAGCGCAGGAAAACGTTCCGCTGTAAATAAAGACAAATCATGAATTGCGTTAGTTCCTCGTTTCCAGTTATTGAACTCAATTGCGCGTAAATTTGGATAAATGGCATTTCGCATCGGCTCTAAACTTTGAATGTTATGGTCATTTAAATACAGTGTTTCTATATTTGTCATGTATGCAATTCCAGTTAAATCGTTAATTCGTTTACTTGGATCTGCGGTATTGTAACTAATCGTTTTAAGGTTTTTTAAATCATCTGTACCAAAGTTTTCTGGTATTTCTGGGCGATTGATAAGATACTTATAGAAATTCTCATCTGGAACAAGTTCACGCCCACGTTCGTTGGTTTCTTGCGCTTGTACTAGGATATCTTCGCTATTTGCAAGTTGATCTGCACTTGTTGATTGCATTAACCATGCAATACATAAAAACGCACATAGAAAACAAACAAATAACGTTTTGTTTTTATTTTGCTTATTCATGAATACCTCCTTTCTTACGACGTCGATTCATAATAAACAAAGCGACGAGTAACAAGGATACGATGAAAGGTATTGCACTTATCGCTATCCGAAATGGCAATGAAACATCTGCTCTCATTTTTAATGACGTAACAAAGTCATAAGAGAAAGTTCCTGCTGATGCAATGATTTCATCGTCATATAAAGTTAAGTGGCTACCTTCTTTAATTTCATCTAAGCGATACGATACACCTAGAGCTTTCAAAGGTCGTTCACTATCTGTAAATAAGGCAAAAACAACCGTATCTTCAACGATACGACTAAGATCTAAAGACCATCCTACAAATACACGATTGTCTTGTTGTGGATCTAGGATGTTTTCGGCACTTTCTCCGTGATTGACGATTCGCTGTTCATACAACACGTTGTCAATGTAATACGATACCAAATACTGTTTTAAACGATAGGTTGTATATAAGTTTAAATCACTTGTAATTGGCTGCCCTTGATAGAAATTTGCGGACCCGTCACTTTCTAAATTAAATCCAAGAAATACGTGACCGTCTTTATGTAAGCCATTTAGGCTTAAACTCTTATTGTGTTCAACATGGTGAGTTTGTAATAAAGTTGCACCATCATACACTCGTACTTTGTGCATTTGATTTGCTGGAAATGCAAAACTTCCTTGAAATGAATGTTCGTATGTTTCAGTTGCATCTCCTACAGTAATTCCTTGTGCTCGTACTTGGGTATCCACGCTTATTTTATTTCGGGAAGAGCCTGTTGTTGTAACATCTAATTCAATCACGTGTTTTACTTGATTCAATTGCATAGATAATCCAGACTTGAGCAATGCTTGGTATTCGCTTTGTGTTGCTTTTTTTCCATCAATGCTAAGCACCCCTTGTGCATACGGTTTGAAAGCAACCCCTTCTTTTTCAAACACCCTTATTTGGGTATCTAAAGTTCCTGAACGATTGGCTACTTGAATCCGCAACCGCACTGTAGAACCATAAGCAATCGGTCCAGCACTGGAAAGTTCTTTTTCTTTTCCAGATGCTTCAACAAGTTTTGCACTTGATGAAAGTTGCAAATCCAAATATGTTTCAGCAGCAACTACATGTTGTCTAATGCCAAACAATATCATACTTATCATGGTGAGTATAAGTAGTAGTTGTCGCAATGTTTTGATGCTGTTTTTATAACTCGACATTGGCTTATTGCTCCACTTGTACGACATACGAAATCATATTTCCCGACACATCATAAATTGCTACATAAACTTCACCATGAAAGTCATGTTTGATTTTTCCATTTCTTGGAATGGACATGCGTGTTTCTTGATAGAGCACATAAGATGCATCATAATCAATCCCTGATGCTCCATCCTTAAACTGTAATGTTAAATAGCCGTCTGTATATCCAATTTCCAACATCTCTGGAGCTTTAATATCAATGTTGTCGATGGTTACATTACGTGTATCTTTATCGACCTGAATTTTATATGTTCCATTTTCATTAACAACAAATGATAAAACATCTTGATTAACTTCAAAATCGATGGCTTTTGCTTCTTTTGAAACTTGGATATTGGAATGATCGACCTTATTTTTTAATTTCGCTTTCACTTCTACCTTTTTATTGGTTGGTTCTTGGTGATAACTAATGTCGATAATTTCTGCATCTTGTAGATGCAGACTTTGATACACGACATAGCTAGTGGTTGTTCCTAATCCTAACACACCAATAATCGCTGCTTTTGAAAGACTGGAAAGTGCTTTAGATGCACCCATAGTCAATGGAACAGCTGCTCCTATAGATGCTTTTCCCACATGAACCACCGAATCATAAATTTGACTTGCTACGGTTGGTGATAATGGCTTTTGCTGTAACAATTCTTTAAATATTTGGAACGCAAAAGGACTGAATACAAAACTGAAGTAACTAAGTGGTGAATAGCCTCGCTCACTTAGTCCTGGTTGAATAACTTTACGCACCCGTTTTAACCGTGTTTTTACTGTTCCCTCAGGTATCTTCATAATGTACGATATCTCTTTTACCGACAGTCCGACATAATATTTCAACATCCCTACTTCAAAGAATTTTTCTGGTAATTGGTTTAATTCACTTTTGATTGCAGCATACACTTCTTTACTCTCAACTTCGTGAACTTGATCATTATCCACTACCATTATTTCTTCAAGATTGGTAACCTCTCCAAGTTGTACTTGACGACTACGTTTTCGATATAGATTTTGCGAACTAATAAACTACCCCGGGGCAGAGCCCAGAAAGCCATCCCATGGCTTTCCGACGGGGTATTCGGGTCGCTTCGCTCAAGCTGATTACACTCGCATTT